>NZ_CAXSHM010000040.1:0-23772 GCF_964237335.1 uncultured Sphingomonas sp. | reverse complement strand
TTCTCGGTGGAAATCTATGCCTTCTCCGGGTCAGCTCTCAGTGGAAATCAACACCTGGGGCTCAGATCGTCGCGGTGACGGTGGAGGTGACGATCGGGATGCCCGTGCCGGCGCCGACGCCGACGCCGACCGGAATCGCGACCTGCCCGAGGCTGAAGCGGCCCGACGCCAGACCGACCACGCCGCCGGCGAGCGACAGCACGGTGATGATCTTGCCGCCGGAGCCCTCGAGGAAGTCCGTGAACTTGGTCAGCGCGGTGTTGAACGTCGCATCGGCGCCGGCGAACGCCGGGTGGGACGCGGCGGCCGCGATGCCGATGCCGACGGCCGCCAGTGCGGCGGTCTCGGCATGGCGGCTCAGAATGATGAGCTTCTTCATGGAACGAGGTCTCCTTCGAGTGGGTTCTTTGATGCGCCCACATGAAGGCTGATAGATGCGCCGGCGGGGCCACAACCCGCGACCTATGGAACGAGCGCCTGGAAAGGGAATTTAGCCGCAAAATTTAGCGACCAGTCATCCAAGAGCCATTTCCGACCGTATATCGACCCAGATTCTGAGGTGCCTGACCCATTTTCCGGGTCGTCTGGTTCGGAAAGTGGGTCAAGTGACCCACTTTTTGGGTTGGCCTGAATCGGCGTGCGTCGGTGCCGAATCGAAGATTACGAGATCCGGCGCGCGGGTTCCTGACGACAGGTTGTGGACGGACGAGTAGCTTAGGGAGTTCGGATGAACGACGATGAGAATTTCATGGTTGGTGAGGAAAGGTCTATAGATCTTAACATCTCGGACCATTATTTTCGGCTTACGACCGAAGGGGTTCGTCTGCATTCAAATCTCGAGGGCCGCTACACTTCTTTAAGTGATATAGTGAACGACCGGGCGAGACTCGCTTGTTCCATCGTGAAAGCTTACGAGGTCGATGATCTCCGAAAGCATCTGCACTTCATTCCGGCGGATGGTGACGTTTCGATAAAGCTGACGATCCTTGAAAATAGCGCCGAGTCGATTGAACACGCTATTCCGCAACTGACCGAGGCGCTTGGATCCTCCGTTCGCTTTGGCGAAGCAGTGTCGCTACTGCTTTTCGATTGGATTGCGGAGCGTCACTCGACGGAGATCGTGATGAAACTGGGACTCTCCGCGGAGGAGGCCGAGTTATACAGCCAGTCGTTCAGGCGACGCCGCAAATAGTACAGCAACGTAACAATCCGTTTTGGATCGTCTACAACGCCTCTGCCGGTTTTCGGTTGCAAAAGCCTTTTCCAAAAGATTAAAAACCTGCAGCGGGGAGGGCTTATTGGTGAGCGTAACGCTGCAAGTAATCGAGGCGGAGCTAGAGGCGCCAGCCTTGGTCGTAGGGTTTCCCGACTACATTGTTGCGAAGCTGAAGCTCGAGAACCGGAGCCAGCGCTGGCTTGCGGATGAGACTGGCATTAGTCGCTCGCGCATGCAGCGTCTCCTCTGCGGGGACCCTGCGCAACGCAAACCGCTGCGCCTGCAGGAAAAGCAGGCTATCTTCGAGGCATTGAAGGTCGACGAATACGCCGCAACCTTGGCGACCGAGCTGATGGGGCTCGACGCCGAAAGCGAGTTTGAGGCGACCGTGGCGATCGCGTCCATGCTATCTGGCTTGTTCAGGGGGCTGATGGGCCAGGTGGCGACGGCTCTCCGGCACATCAAGGGCTTCGAGCACCATGATATTCGCGAAGAGTATGGCGTGGTGATGAAGGACGCCGTCGTGCGGACGATCCAGACCAACTTCCAAGAGATCGCTGCTCGCCGGGGGCTACGCCTCGATCAGCTTTTCGCGTCCGATCGATCCAGTCGGTAGGGCCTAGCACCCGCGGGCAAGGCGCAAGGGGCTCCACCCCCAATTATCGAGTCTAGCTCGATAGACTTGACGCCGGAATTCCACGCAGGTTCTCAACACCCATAGGTTTGCCGAGCCGGGTGCCCGTCTTCCGGCCGAGACGATTCACCCGATAGCACGAGGAGCGGCCGCCAGCCGCGCGACGTTCTACTCGAAAGCACGAACATTTCCCTCGCGTTCTACCCGAAAGCACGAGCCTTAGGACGCGCCCCCCCCGCCCCCCTTGATAAGCTTGGCCTTCGTCCGCCGCCGAATCGTGCCCTTGAGGCGTGTCGTGGTCAGAGTGGGCGGGATCGGCCGGGACCGCATGCCCCGACGGTGCCACATCAAGTGCAGGGAGATGCCGTGCTGACATGAAAAACCCGGCCGGAGCCGGGCTTTTCGGGGTGCCCGCTAGGGGCGAGGAAGCAATCACCACCTAGCTGAACCCTTCAGATCTCACAAGCTCGATGCGTAATTCGCGCCACGGGTTTCTGAGTCCGCACCGGCTCCCAAAAGGGGAGTTTTTGGACGATGACCTATGCCCTCCGTCCTGGAGCGGGTTTCCGCCGTTTCGATGTCGCCGCCGCGCAAGCGGGGGAGATCGCGAACGCATTCTGCGGCTTGCCGACAGGCGCCAGCCCTGGACAAGCCCTCGCGGCGTTCAAAAAAGCGGCAAGCTATCTCGACGTGCCCGCGCGTGTAGTGCAGCTGATGGACACCCTGTTCGCATGGACGAAGCCGGAGGACTGGCGGTCTGCGGAGACACCCATCGTATGGCCGCGTAACGACAAGCTCGCCCAAAAACTGGGCCTGAAGGTGCGGCAGGTGCAAAACCTCTTGAATACGGCTGTCGCGCTCGGCCTCATCAGCCATCGCGATAGCCCGAGCGGGCATCGGGGCGGGGTGCGGGCAGCCGACGGTTCGATCAAATGGGCCTACGGCATTGTCCTTAGCCCAATCGGCACCCGGATGGCCGAGTTTGTCGGGGTCGCGAAGCGGGGTGCGGAGGAAGACGAGTTGCTCGACGGGCTGAAGAGACGTCTGACCGCCGCGCGGCGTCGAACGGCAGCGCTAGCCCAGGCCGCCCTGGATCACGACGTCCCAGGATCAGGTGCTGACGAGGAGCTGGAGTTAGCACAGATGGCCGCAAGGCGGATGCGGGGCATACGGGACGTTGCCGTTCTGACTTCGTGTGTAGCCGATCTCGAAATCCGTAGCCGGGCCCTCGAGGCTCGTATTGCCGAAGCTCTTGACGTCGCAGGCCATGATGGAACAGGCAATAATACGATAGAGACTGCATCCACGCATGGTGACGATTGCATGCGCTCTACAACTACAAATCAACTCAAAACTGCTAAAGCAGTTACAAGTAGCAGCTTATCAATTAAAAGTAGCTTGACCCAACGAGACTCGGTTGCGCTTGCATCAACCCCCGTGGAGGATGATCTGGAGAAACATGGGATCGACCCTGACTTTATCGAATCCGTCGCGTCCGGGTTGTTCGGAGCAAGGGAGGAGGGCCGCAAGAGTTGGGGAGAGATCATTCATTTGGCGGAGGAATTGGTTTTTCGGCATAGAATTCATCGGCATGTCTGGAGCGAGGCCAGCCGCCTGATGGGCCCGCGTGGTGCCGCAGCCGCGGTGATCGCTACGCTCCAGAAATACCAAGCCGGCGATGTCGACCGCCCAGGTGCCTATCTTCGCGGCATGAGCGAGCGAGCGTCCAAGGGCGAGTTGAACCTCGGCAGGACGTTCCATGGTCTGAAGGATGTCGGTCATTCCGTCGCTATGACGGCGATCCGCGAGGGTGGTGATTCGTTGCCATTCGGCGCTTTGGCGAGGTCCGCCATACAGCGGCAGCTCGTGCTATCGGGTAAGGTGTCCGGCTCAGGCGCGGAAAACCGCGCGCGGGCATGAATACGGCGACGGATCACCCGAAAGCACGAGTCTTGCATTCGTTTCGCGGCCAAGGTGAACCCGGCGGGCCAGCGCAAACCCCGCGGAGGTCTGAAAGCTCGTGCTTTTGGGTAGATCGTTGCTTGAATCGGTGCGTCGTCCTCGTCCAGCCGCTATAGAACGAAGAATGATCGAGCGCCGCCCAGAGGGGGATGTGATGGCAAGCAAAGCGGTGGTGGTGCGGCAAGGCAATCTTTTCCAGCCCGACAGCCCCCTTCGCGGCAAGGTGCGCGGCGAGCGTAGCGTCATGGACTTTCCGTTCTTCGCGCTCTCGAAGCAGCCGGTCCAGAAGGAGCTACAGTTCACAATCGGCTCCGCAAGCATTGAAATCCGACCGAGCGCCACCGGGATAGCTACGATGTACGACAAGGAGATCATCCTCTACGTCGCATCCCTGATGGCGCAGGCCAAGAAAGAGGGGAAGATCGTCGAGAAGGACTTTACGTTCACCGCGCACGATTTCTTTCGCATCACGGGTGTCGCTCGACCGTCGAAGCGGGATTATGACCGTTTTACGGACGCCCTCGAGCGGCTTCAGGGAACCCAGATCAGAACGAATATCCAGACTGGCTCCAAGATCGAGAAGGGCTGGTTCTCGTGGCTGTCTGAGGCGACGGCGGAATATGCGGTTTTGCCAAACGGCGAGCAGGGTCCGTTGCGGGTCGTTCAGGTCCGGCTATGTCCCTGGCTGCATCGCGCCATCGAGAAGGACGGCCATATCTACCATTACCACCACGAATACTTCCGATTGGGCACGATCGAGCGTCGTCTTTACGAGATCGCGCACTGCCACTGCGACGGGGAGGCGATCGAGCTGCCGTTTGAGATGCTCGCCAGGAAGGTTGGCTCGACCGGTTCCGCGCATCGCTTCAAGCAGCATCTACGATCGGTGGAGGCGGACGACGCCCTTCCCGAATACAAGATCACCCTTCGTGATATCGTCCCTTCGGAGGCACGCTACGACACGCGCGGTCGGCGCATCAGCACGCCGGACATGATGGTGATGTTCACACCCCGAAATCGCGCACCGTTGGCACAGATCGAGGCCGTTTAGCGGGCCGCGATGACCTCCGGGTGGGGTCCCTCTCTGGTGGCAGAGATCCGCTGCCAATGGCTCAGGATGGAGGCCACATAGACCTGGGTTTCGGTTATGGCGGGGATAATGCCATTGCGGACACGACCAGGACCGGCATTGTAGGCGGCGAGCGCAAGCTCGACCCTGCCGAACCTGTCGAGCTGCTGCCGCAGGTAGCGCGCGCCGCCGCGCATGTTCTGAAGCGGATCGTAGCGGTTCACACCGAGAGCCGATGCCGTGCCCGGCATGAGCTGGGTGAAGCCGAAGGCCTGCTTGGTCGAGATGGCCGCCGGATCGTAGCCGCTTTCCCGGAGGATCATGGCGTCGAATAGGCCAACGGGGATGCCCTGTTCGCATGCGACGCTGCTCATCAGCCCGTAGTAGGCAGCGCGTCGACGCTCGGCCGCCGCGGGAAGGAAGCCCGAGGGACGGTAGGCGGAGGCGCCACATGCGGGGACGAAGGTCATCGTCGCGGGCATGGGCGTGATCGTGCGCATCCAAGCCGGAACCGAAATTGACGAGGTGAGAGCCACGGAACCGGCCGACGCCGGCACCGCCGACAACGAAGTGTTCTGATCGGACGTCATCTCGGCGAGCGCGCGCACCATTCGGAACTCCACGGCGCGCCGGCTCAACTCATTGACCTGAAGGACTAGTGCCTGGGGAACAGCGGAGGCTGCAACATCGGCGGAAGCTGAGGCGGCCACGCCAGAGCTGCTCCCGATCGAGATCAACTCCACGGAGCGTTGTACGGTCGGGTGCAATGATCGAGCATATCCTGCCGATCCGCAGATTTCGGTGGCCAAGACTGGAATCAGGAGCGACAACTTCTTCATCGAAACAGCCCTGCTATGCTGGTTTCAGTTGACTGGAGATCAGTGCGCTTCCGATTGTCAAGAGGGCGAACCGGCCTCGAAGAGCACCGGAAGGCTCGCCTAGGAGCTGTCCTATGTGGCTCATCGATCGCGATACCGATGGGATTGACGCCAGCCGGATCCTGCTGCCCGCGCCGCTGCAGCAGGCGCTGGTGCGCTGGTATGTCGGTGGAGGCACGCATCACGACGAACAGGCCGGGATCACGCTCGTCCAGCAGGCGCGCATCGGTCACAAGTGGATCGCGTGCGACTGCCTCGATCAGGGTGCTCGGCCGCCGATCCTGACCCCCGCGTTCCTGTCGGAGGCCGACACCTACTATCTCCGCCGCCTCACCAGCTCGAAGCGGCCGGAGCATCGGTCCGATTGCCCGTTCTTGCGCAACCAGGTGACCCTCCGCATCATCGAGGCGCGGTTGAGGATGACGCCGGCGGATCCGCCGTCTGGCTTCTTCGAGGTGCTCCGGCCGGCGCCGGAGCGGCTTGCCCAGGCACCGGACGACGACACCAACGATGATCGCCATCGCCATCGCCATCGCCACGCCTCGACGCCGCGGCTGGCACGTCTGTTATGGCGACTGATGGACGCCGGCGGCGCCAGCCTTGTGGCCCCGCTCCGCTATGGGGACGAGTGGTCGATTAGGGCGGCCTTCGCGAACCTCGGCGCGGCCGCGGCCAAGACCGAAATCGCGCCCCGCTTCGAGCTGGCGCGCGCCTTTTGGACCAACCCGCGGGCCCTGCAATCGAAGGCGACCTATGCCCAGTTGCGGGAACTGGCCAAGCACTGGCCTAAGGATCACGCGCCGCAAGGGTTCCTGCTGCTCTACGTGCCGCACTTCAAAGGCCACGAGATCACGCTGCCGGACGGCACCACCATCGGGATCGCCAACCGGATCCAGTCCCCGTCGGTCCGCGGCAACCACATCCCCGGCCCCTATCTCGTGCTGGTCGTCATCGGCGAGTATCCCGAGTCCCGGGGCTATGCCCCGCTCCGCGCCTATGCCCAGCCGATCTTCAACGGCTGCCGGTTCGTGCCGGTCGAGAGCGACTTCGAGCGGAAGACGATGCGCTGCCTGCTCGATTGCCAGAAGATCCTCCACGTCCACGGCGTCGACGCCGCAATCGGGAAGCCGCTGTTCGACACCATGACGCGGCTAGGGCCGTGTCGACCGGACTTCATGGTGGAGGCGCGTTCCCGCACGACGGGAGAGGTGCGGACACTGGTGATCGAGGCGATGAGCTTCGATACCGACGATTATCACGCCGCCAAGGCGGTGACCCATCCGCGAATGCAGTTGCTGGGAGACCTGCTGACGTTCACGCCGCACGAAGTCGACGGAAACGAGGCCCAGGCCAAGGTGCTGGCCGCCCTCGATATCTAGGGGTCAGCTCCAGCTGAGCGTGGCCGTGAACCAGCCTACAATGCCGAGGGTGACCGGCGTCGAAAGGATGTAGAGCTTCTGCCAGCGCCACCAGACCTTGGGCAGGAACAACGTCGCGCCGCGAACGGACCCCAGCTCGCTCGAAACCCGATCTTTCCAAAGGCCATGGAGCGTCATGCTGACGGACAGGGTCATCGCCATCGCGCAGCATAGGGCGGTCGCCATATAAATGGCGGTCCAGTTAGCAATCTCAACAGGGCTGAACTGCGACATCGAGACCTCGATTTTAACGTCGGTTGCAAAGCGCCGCGAAGACGGGACGGTTCCGTTCTAGTGATAACCATGAGATTTTAGCGGACCGTAAACGTCCACGAGGCTCAACAGGGAGAGGGGGAGGGGTGAGGTTAGCGGTGGGATTGTCCACGCCGCGGCCGCCGGCTGTTCCAGCCGGTCAGCGAGGACCTGTCATGCCCCGCACCATTCTTGCGATCCGCGATCCGGGATCCCCCGACCATGTCAGCTTCCATGACGACGAAGCGGAGGTTCGCGGCGAACTGGCGGCCTATGTTCGTCGCCAGCGTCCACCGGGTCGCGCCGTCCATCCGCTGGATGACGGCGAAGCAGTCACGGCCTGGTTCGGTGACCGGCGGTCGAAGTATGCCATCGGCAAGGTCACCGTCCCACTAACGGCGGGGCCAAGCTCATGACCCTGATCGCAAACCGGCCGTCTCAACACATGGTCAACCTGGTCGGCGCGCTCGGTGGCACCTGGCACGGCAACACCGCCATGTGTCGCTGTCCGGCGCATTCCGACCGGACAGCCAGCCTATCGATCCGGCAGGGCGACCGCGGCTTGCTGGTCACCTGCTTTGCCGGATGCGAGGCGGAGGACGTGCTGCGGGAACTGTGGAGCATCCCGATCTCCCGCCGCTATGTGCCTCCTCCGGTCGAGCCCGCCACCCGCACCGCGAACATCGACCGTCTGTGGTCGGATGCCCGTCCTGTCCTGGGCACACTCGGCGAGCGCTATCTTTCGAGCCGGCATCTCCTGCCACTGCCGACCGATGTGCGCTTCCACCCGCGCTGTCCGTTGGGACCACGACCGATCACGCGGTTTCTGCCGGCGCTGCTGGTCGGCGCGCGCGAAGGTCGCCACCTGGTAGCGTTCCAGCGCATCTTCCTCGATCCGAAGACCGCCGCATATACGGAGAAGGCAACTCTCGGCACGCTTGGCCATGGCCTGTGGCAGGGCGGGGGTTTCGCGTCGACGATCGGGCTCGCCGAGGGCTTCGAGACCGCCCGCGCCTGGTCGTTGATCCGGGGCCATCCCTGCTGGGCGACCTTCGGCTCCCGTCGCCTCGACTCCGTGGACGTTCCCGCCAGCGTCACCCGCCTGATCCTCGCCGGCGACAATGATCTCGCCGGGCGGCGAGCCGTCGCGCGCGCGCTGGAGGCCTATGCCGGCCCCGGCCGCACAATCGAGGTCGACGTTCCGGACCGCCACAAGGATTGGGCACAGGTGCTCGAGGCGCAGGAGAGGGAAGGGGGAGTGGGCGGGTGAGGCCGCCGCAGTGGTGGCAAGACCAAGGAGCGCCATCATGCCCGACCTGCTTGACCTCCCTGCCGTCGACGAGCTCCCTGCCGCCCGGTCAATCGCCACGCTGCTCGCCTCCGGCGCCTCGATCACCCGTAAGGATCTCAATGCGGCGATGACCGCGGCGCATGGCGCGTCGGACGCGGACGGCCGTTGGACGCAGCGCGACAGTTTCGAGCTGCTGGAGCATGCGACCGCCCTGTACCTCGTCTCTACGGGCCTGCCTCTGACCAGCTTCGCCGACGTCGCCGACGCCAGCGCGCTGATGGAACGCCTGCCCACACAGACGGTCCGCAGCGAGGAGCAGCTGGATCTCCAGCAATTCTCGACGCCCGCGGACATCGCCGCGATCGCGGTCCTGCTGGCGGCGATCGGGTCTAGCGACATCGTGCTGGAGCCGAGCGCTGGCAACGGCCTCCTGATAGCGCAGGCGCCGACCGCAGCCGCGCTGCAGCTGAACGAGCTCGACCCCAGGCGGCGCGCGCGTCTCACCAGCATCTTCCCGGCCGCCACAATCACCGGGCATGATGCCGCGGCGCTGGTCAGCCTCCATGCCAGCCTCCCGCGGCCGACCGTCGTGCTGATGAACCCGCCCTTTGCGCGCAGCCTCGGCCGCGGCACCGACGATCTCGCCGCCATGCGCCACCTGCAGGCCGCGATCCGGCGCGTCGCACCGGGCGGACGAGTAGTGGCGGTCATGCCCGATTGGTTCACGCCCAGCGACCGCGTGCGCGCAGCCTATGAAGCGGTGCTGACCGGCTGCACGGTGCGGACCTCGCTCCGGATGGAGAACTGCTACCGCAAGCACGGCACCAGCATTGCCGTGCGTCTGTACGTCATCGACAAGGTGCCGGGCGCGACCACGCCGGTGACCATCCAGCGCACGTCGGTCGCCGGCTTCCTCGACGTCCTGGACGTGCCGACGCGCGCCGTCGTGGTGGGTGAAACCCCGAAGCCGAAGGCGGTCATCCAGCAGCCGGCGCTGTTCGGTGCGGCGCGCGCGACCAGGGTCGCCACGCCCCGGCCGTTCCATGCGCCAGTTCGCAACAACGTCCTGCCGGTGGGCTATCAGACGCTGCCCACCCCGGCTCCGCTCGCCGAGCAGGTCGGCGTCTACCTGCCGTACCGGCCCTCCCGCATCGTCTTCGACGTCGCCGGCGAGCACCCGACCGCGCTGGTGGAGTCGGTCGCAATGGGCTCGATCCCGGCGCCAATCCCCGCTCATCTTCCGCACCTGCCCGAGCGTACCGTCACCGAACGGCTGCTGTCCTCCTCGCAGCTGGAGACGGTGGTCTATGCCGGTCATGCCTGGAGCCAGTTGATCCCCGGCAGCTTCGTACCCGCCAAGGAGGGCGTTGGGCTGACGATCGACCCGGCCGGACGACGCTACCGCAAGGGCTTCTTCCTCGGCGACGGCACGGGCGCCGGCAAGGGCCGCCAGGTCGCCGCCTGCATCCTCGACAGCTGGCTGGCGGGTCGGCGCCGCCACATCTGGGTCAGCAAGAACGAGCCGCTGCTCGAGGACGCGCGCCGCGACTGGACCGCGCTGGGCGGCCTGTCGGCCGACGTCCAGCCCGCCTCCAACTGGAAGATCGATCAGCCGATCGCGCTCGATGAGGGCGTGCTGTTCGTGACCTACCCGACGTTGCGCTCCTCTCGCGGAGACGCGAGCCGGCTGCAGCAGATTATCGACTGGGCCGGTCCCGACTTTGACGGCGTGATCGCGTTCGACGAGGCGCACGAGATGGGCGGCGTCGCGGGCGGCGAAGGCGCGCTTGGCGCCAAGGAGGGCTCGCAGCAGGGCATCTGCGGCGTGCTGCTCCAGAACAACCTGCCCGACGCGCGCGTGCTCTACGCGTCGGCAACCGGCGCCTCCGACGTCAACAACCTCGCCTACGCCGTCCGGCTCGGCCTGTGGGGACCGGAGACCGCGTTCGCCGATCGCGAGGCGTTCATCGCCGAGATCCGCAAGGGCGGCATCGCCGCGATGGAGCTCGTCGCACGCGACCTCAAGGCGCTTGGACTCTACACCTCGCGCGCGCTCAGCTTCGCCGGCGTCGAGTATGAGGTGCTGCGCCACGGCCTGACCCCGATCCAGATCGAGATCTACAACAGCTATGCCGAGGCATGGGCGATCATCCACCAGAACATGGAAGCGGCGCTCGAGATGACCGGCGTGGTCGACCGGCTGAAGAACGAAACGCTCAACAGCGGCGCAAAGGCCGCCGCCCGCTCGCGGCTCGAATCCACCAAGCAGCGCTTCTTCGGCCAGGTGCTGCTGGCGATGAAGCTGCCGACCGTCATCCCTGCAGTCGAAGAACACATCCGTGCCGGGCAGTCGGTCGTGCTGCAGCTGGTGACGACGGCCGAGGCCATCCTCGACCGCCGGCTGTCGCAGATGTCGGCCGAGGAGCGCGCCGACCCTGTCATCGACCTCTCGCCCACCGAGTACGTGGTCGACTACTTGATGCGCGCCTTCCCGACCCGGCAGATGCAGCCCTACACAGACGACACCGGCGCGGTTCACTCGCGGCCGATGGTCGACGAGGGCGGTCAGCCGGTCCACAACCCCGACGCGCTCGCCGCCCGCGATGGCCTGATCGAGCAGCTGTGCGCGCTGCCGCCGATCAAGTCGGCGCTGGACGCGCTGATCGAGCATTTCGGGACCGATCAGGTAGCCGAGGTGACCGGACGGTCGAAGCGCTTGGTGGCAGGTGACAATGGTCGGCAGAAGATCGAGACCCGGAGCGCTCGCACCAACCAGGTGGAAGCCGCCGCGTTCATGGCCGGCACCAAGCGCATCCTGGTGTTCTCGGACGCGGGCGGCACAGGACGATCCTACCACGCCAGCCTCGACGCGGTGAACCAGCAGCAGCGGGTCCACTTCCTGCTCGAACCGGGCTGGCGCGCCGATCGCGCGATCCAGGGGCTCGGCCGCACCCACCGCACCCATCAGGCGTCGACGCCGCTGTTCCGGCCGGTGACCACCGACTGCAAGGGCGAGCTGCGCTTCACCTCGACCATCGCGCGCCGGCTCGACAGCCTCGGCGCGCTCACCCGCGGGCAGCGGCAGACCGGCGGTCAGAACCTGTTCGACCCGGCCGACAATCTGGAGAGCGAGTACGCCAAGGACGCGCTGGTCACCTGGTTCCACCTCCTCAACAGCGGCAAGCTGACGAGCACGACGCTCGACGACTTTTGCTCACGCACTGGCCTTGAGATCCACGACAAGGATGGCGTGCTGAAGGACGAGCTCCCGCCTATCCAGCGCTGGCTCAACCGGCTGCTCGCGCTGGCCATCCCGCTCCAGAACGCGATCTTCGACGAATTTCTGGCGCTGGTGGAGACGCGCGTCGCCGCGGCGCGTCAGGCCGGCACGCTCGACGTCGGCGTCGAGACGATCACGGCCGACACCGCGACCCTGATCGACGATACCATCCTGCGCACCGACCCGCTGTCCGGCGCGACCTCGCACCTCCTCACGATCGAGATCGCGCGCCGCAAGACGCCGATCTCGCTGGAGCGCATCCTCGACCGGGCCGCCTACGACGACGACGCGATGTTCGTCGTCAACGCCAAGTCGGGCAAGGTCGCGCTACGCATCAGGGCGCGGCCGTGGATGGACGAGGACGGCAAGCCGATCCCGCGCGCCGAGCTGCAGCGTCCCTGCCGTCGCGAGTATATGGGCGAAACCGACCTGTTCGAGAGCGCCTGGGAGCCGATCAATCGCTCGGATTTCATGCACGCCTGGAGTGCCGAGGCGGCCGAGGCCGCAAACCAGATCGACACCGAGACGGTGCGGCTTGCGACGGGCCTGCTGCTGCCGATCTGGTCGGCGCTGCCGGCGGACTCGATGGCGGTGAACCGCATCGTCGACGATGCCGGCAACAGCTGGCTCGGCCGCATCGTCTACGACCACAGCGTCGCGCAGCTCTACACCCGGCTCGGCATCGCCAAGGCCGACGAGCTTGATCCCAGCGTCATTGCTCAGGCGGTCATGGCGGGCCGGGTAATCGACGTGACGCGGCCGTTCCCGCTGACGATCAAGCGATCGCTTGTGAACGGGACGCAGCGACTGGAGCTGGTCGGCGCGCCGGCAAACCAGCTTCCGTGGCTGAAGTCGATCGGCTGCTTCACCGAGATCATCGCCTACCGCACGCGCCTGTTCGTACCCGCCCCGACCGCTGACGCGATCCTCACGACACTCCTGGCATAGCCGTCGGCTCGACCACCATGGTCGTATCTCAACGGCCCGCCATCGGCGTGGCGGGCCAGGGCGACCGGGCGAAAGAGAGAGGGGGAAGAGCTGGGGTGTCCGGAAATAGCCGGATCCCAGCAAGAAGGTGTTTCCCCATGATCCAGACCGTGAAGCTCGCCAGGCTCGTGCCCTCGGACCTGAACGTCCGGAAGACGCGCGACGAGGATACCGAGCAGTTCGCCGCCAGCATTCTTGCCATGGGCGTGCTGCAGAACCTGATCGTCACCCCGCTCAAGAAACCGCGCGGCTCGTTCGGCATCGTCGCCGGCTACACCCGCTACGCGGCGCTGATGCTGCTCGCCGCCCGCGGCGACATCGACGCGGCCGACTACGATGTGCCGGTGAAGCTGATGACCGGCGACGACCTGTCGCTGTCCGAAGTGTCGCTGACCGAGAACTTCCAGCGCCGCGACATGACGCCGGCCGACGAATGCCGCGCCTTCGACCTGATCCTCTCCCAGGGCGGCGACCTCGATGCCGTGTCGAGGAAGTTCGGCGTCACCCGCCGGTTCGTGGAAGGCCGGCTGCGGCTCGCCAAGCTGGCGGCGCCGATCTTCGAAGCGCTGGCCGAGGGCCGGATCACGCTTGATCTCGCCAAGGCCTATGCCTCGACCGAAAGCCACGATCGCCAGCTCAACGTCTGGAACGCCTACGGCCGGATGAGCCACTATGGTGCCGACAGCATCCGTCGCCTGATCGCCAACGAGTCGATGAAGTCGACCGACCCCGTCGCGACCCTGGTCGGCGCCGACGCCTATGTGGCGGCAGGCGGCGTCATCGACCGCGACCTCTTCACCGAAGCCGGCGACAAGTGGACCAAGCCGGAGGTCGCCCAGACGCTCGCGGCCGCGCTGATGGAGGCGGAAGCCCAGCGGCTCGGCATCGAGCTGGGCCTGGCCTGGATCCGCCCGATCGCCAGCCCCAGCAGCTACGAGGCGACCCGCACGCTACACGAGGTCGAGGTGCCGACCCGTCCCATGACGGAGGACGAGCAGGCGACGGAGATGCGCCTCGAGGAGCGTCTCGGCGAGATCGAGACCGAGATGGAAGCGGGCGAGGTCGACGAGGAAACGGGTGCCGCGCTCGAAGCCGAAGCCGAGGCGATCGAGGAGCAGCTCGGCCAGCTGCAGGCCGGCCTGCAGGTCCTGCCGCCCGAGGTCGCCTCGCGCGTCGGCACCTTCCTGACGCTCTCGCGCGACGGCCAGATGGAGCTGGACGAGCGCTTCTACAGCGAGACGCCGCTGACCATCACGATGGTCGAGCCGGGGCCGGTCGAGGGCGGCGACGCCGAAGGCGAGGCAGGCGATGGCGAAGTGGCTGCTCCTGTCGCCAGCCCGACGTTCCACGTCGAGGAAGGCAACGCGCCCACCCGGAGCGGCGCGTCGGCTCCGGTCGATCCGGACGCTGCGGCGCCGGGCGGCAAGGCGCTCAGCCAGGTACTGCTCGACCAGCTCGCGGTCCAGCGCCGCGACGTGCTCGGGGCGGCGCTAATCGCCAATCCGACGCTCGCGCTCGACTATATGCTGTTCGCTATGGTCGACGGCCGCACCATGGGCGGATCGGGCGATGGCACGACGATCTCGGCGTCCAAGCCGCAGGATCCGGTGCTGTCGAACAACGTGCCGGGCTCGCGCGCGCGCGACTGCCTCGCCAAGGTGCACGACGGGCTTGATGCCTCGTGGGGCGTGCCGGGCAGCAAGGTGGCGCGGTTCGAGGCGTTCCGGGCGCTCGGCGACGAGGCCAAGGCGGCCTGGCTTGCCTGGATCGTGGCGACGTCGCTGGAGGCCAAGGAGCTCTACGGCAGCCACAAGCAGAACCCGCTCCAGAACCGGCTCGCGACCATCCTCGAGGTCGACGTCGCCAGCTGGTGGCGGCCGACGTCGGAGAACTTCTTCGACCGCGTGTCCAAGGGCACCCTGCTCTCGCTCTTGGACGATGTCGGCGGCCCGGCGCTGTCGGGTCGCCATGCCAGCAGCAAGAAGCCCGAGATCTCGGCGTCGTGCGAGAAGCTGTTCGCTGGCGACGCGATCGTCGAGGCCGAGGTCAAGGAGGCGGCGCTCGCCTGGGTGCCCGCCGCGATGCGGTTCAACGAAGCCGCGTACACCGACGAGGACGAGGACGGAGGGGACCTCGAAACCCTGATCGGCGGTGACGACGAGGACGGGTCGGCCGGCGACGATCTCGCCGCGCTGGTGGGCGACGGTCCGGACGACGACGGCGAGCCGGCGATCGGGGAGGATCGGCCGAGCCCCGACGATGGTGACGAGGGCGAGGTCACCGGCATCGACGACGATGACGAGGAGCACCAGCTGCTCGCAGCCGAGTAGCCCGCCCCCCGTATCTGCTGGGCACCTGCCGCCGGCGCGCTCCCGAGGCCGCCGGCGGCCTTCTTCCGTCACCCGTTAGGATGCCTGCCATGGCCCACCTGCCCACGAACAGCCGCGAGATCGCGGCGACCATCACCGACACCATCATCGCCCGCCTCGACGCCGGCACGCTGCCGTGGCGCCGCGGCTGGTCCTTGACCGGCGAGGGCGGACGGCCGCTCCGCCATGAGGGCACGCCCTACACAGGCATCAATACGCTCTGGTTGTGGGCGACCGCCGAGGAGCGGGGCTACCGCAGCCGCTACTGGATGACGCGACGACAGGCCGAAGAGCTTGGCGGCCGGGTCCACCGCACCGCCCGCGCCTCCATCTCGGTCTATGCCTCGACCTTCCGCAAGGCGGGCCGGCCGACGCTCACGGGCGAGGCGACCGCGGCGCTGATCCGCTTCCTGCGCTCGTACCTGGTCTACAATGCCGACGAGGTCGAGGGCCTGCCGGCCTACTATTATGCCCGCGAGGTGCCGCCGACCCCGCTCGCGCTGTCGCAGCGGCAGGAGGCGATCAACAGCTTCTTCCTGTCGATTCCGGCCGCGGTCCGGCATGGTGGGGACCAGGCCTATTTCTGCCCGGGCACCGACCACATCCAGTTGCCCCGCCCCGGCGCCTTCCGCTCGGCCGACGCCTACGCTTCCACCCGTGGTCATGAGTCCGTCCACTGGACGGGGTACGGTGCCCGGCTCGACCGCACGTTCGGCAAGCGCTTCGGCGACCAGGCCTATGCCATGGAAGAGCTGGTCGCCGAGCTCGGCAGCGCGATGATCTGCGGCGAGCTCGGCCTGCCGACCGAGCTTCACGACAGCCACGCCAGCTACATCGACCACTGGCTGCGCATCCTGAAGGCCGACAAGTCCGCGATCTTCGTCGCCGCTACCAAAGCCGAACAGGCGATCACCTACCTCCGCAGCTTCGCCGCCGCATCCGACCGGATCGCGGCGTGACCCCCCTTCATCAGGAGACCCCATCATGGGATGGCTCTACATGCACCGCCTCCACATGGACGGACACCCGACGCCCAAGGCGTATCTCGATGCGCAGTTCACCTACAGCCGGAAGTACGAGGACGGCAGCACCTATGCCATGCGCGTGCTCGACAGCGCCTGCGTCGGCAACCGCGTCTGGTACGGTGCCGCCCGCGTCGAACGCAGCGGTCAGGATTCGTACGTGATCGCGCTCGTGTGCCTGGTCCGCTGGAACCCGCGCGACAAGGAGGGTCTCCACCTAGGGTACAAGGACATGGAGGAGTCCATGGGTCCGTGCGAAGCCGAATGCCCCGAGCGCATCCTGCGGCTGCTCACCCCGACGACCAACGAACACGCGCTGGAATGGCGCCGGCGCTGCCGGGACCGCCTGCGCCTGCGTTCCCGAAGTATTGAGGATGGCATGCACATCCGGCTGACTGAGCCGCTGACCTTTACCGACGGCCATGTCGGGTCGGACTTTATTGTCGTGAAGAAGGGAGCCTCGTTGAGCTTCCGCCCCGCCAGCGGTCTCGGCCGCTAC
Source organism: uncultured Sphingomonas sp. (assembly GCF_964237335.1). Classification (NCBI taxonomy): domain Bacteria; kingdom Pseudomonadati; phylum Pseudomonadota; class Alphaproteobacteria; order Sphingomonadales; family Sphingomonadaceae; genus Sphingomonas; species uncultured Sphingomonas sp. Next base: position 6,895 of record NZ_CAXSHM010000040.1, on the reverse strand, counting down.
CGCATCCGCAACTTCCGCGATCTCGCCTATGAGGTGGTGCCACAGCTGAAGGTGCATCGCACTGTCTTCGTCGCCCCGTCCGTCACTCCAGCCTGACGAGAACCGCCATGCCGAATCCCGCACCCCTCTCGCCGCTCAGGCGACACCTGTGCAGCTACGATCATGCGGCGCGCGTCGCCGGCGCCATGGCGGACGCCGGTCTCGACGTCGCGATCGAGTCGACCGTCAACCCGCTCCAGCCTTGGCGGATCGTCGAGACGCCGAGCGAAGCGGCCGAACCGAGGATCCTCGCATGCGCGTGATCTGGCTCGCGTAACCTGGATCAAAGCGCTGTCTCGTAGCGCCGTCCGGATAGCCGATCGCCGCAATCCTGAGATCGCCACATCCAGGCCTGCCCTAACAGGTACACAGCTGCTAACGCCGGCCCATGCTCGCTACGCTGATCAAGCGCCGCGCCGATCGTGATGCGCGTGCCATCAAACGTCTGGCCCTTATCGACGCCGAGATCGTCGGATTGGCCGACGAGGACCTCCTCGATCTCGTGGACATCTTCGCCAACGCGCCCGGATCTGCGATCGGAGCGGTCGCGACGACAGAAATGACACGGCGAGGCATCAGCCTTTAGGCCCTGACTGCCACGGCGACGGCAGCAGACTTCGTGCTATCGAGTACCAAACGCCCAATCGGCTTAGGCGCCCCCGAGACCACGCAGCGCGACGACAACGTTAGTCGTCTTTCCGCCAGCGGCTTCGACCATCCGCACCCATTGCACCGCCTGAAACGGAAACTTCTCTCCGGATTCAGGCAACATCTTTCCGATCGAAGCCGGGCTGCGGAGAGGAGGGGGAGTGGGCTGGCGAGCGTGACGATGCGCTCGACATGCACGGTAGCCGCCCGATGAACTTCGACACCGCGCACCGCCACCAACAGGCGCTCGACCCCAGCGCGCTCACTACCATCCGCACGACGATGCACGCGATCGAGCAGGGCATCATCGACTGCCGCAACGCTGGCGTGGATCCCGATACGGACCCCGCGGTCGTGCTGCTCGCGCGTCACTTGGCGGTCGTGTCCAGCAACCGTGCCAACGACACCGTACTGCAGGCTGTCTGCCGGCGTCGTCTCGCGGAGATCAAGCGCTTCCCCGCGCTGCTCGTGCTCGCGATCCACGGGGTGGCCTATGAAGCGGCCGCGAAGGATCGCTTCCACACGGATGGCCGCAAGGCGTTACGCCTACTGGCGCAGGCCCTGGGTCTCGCTCCGGACACCTACTCCGTCTCGTCGTGGATGGGCGACGCATCGCAGTCCGGCGCCGTGACGTTGGTCAGCGACACTATCTCGGTGACGCTCCGGGTGGGTGGTCTCCATAAGGGCTGTGGGCTGGCCTATCGCGCGATACGGGGCGGCGTCGAACAACCTCCCCGCTTCGCGACCATCCACGCCCTCCTCGATCCGCAGCGCTTCGCGGACCGGCTGCGCCGCGACCTCGTGCCGGGGCGTACGGATGTACTGCCGGCGCAGAAGCTGCTCACGGCCTGATCGCCTTGCCTCTTCACAGCGCTCGCTGTTGGGCGTCGCTTTGACCCTTGATCGCTGGTAGATTCCGCCAACTGGGAGGTCTGCAATGAGCCGTCATGTCTTTCCGGGCCACACCGGCGCGACGTCCGTCGCGCTCGGATGGGATCGCCCGCTGAGCACCTTCTTCGTCCAGGTTTTCCGCCCTGACCCCGATGAGGAGGGCGAGGAGACGAGCTTTATTTGGACGGGCACCGCTCGCGGCGAGCTTTCCAGCCCTGCCGAGGCGATCGAGATCGCCCGCCCGTGGGCCAATCTTCCCGATGATCTCGGTCGCATGCTGGAACTCGACCGGCTGAAGACCAGCGCCACGGGCGACGGTCTCGCCCAGGCCGCGACCAAACGCTGGATAGAGCGCACCCGGGACTAAAAGGAGGGTGGGTGAGGGCGATCGATCCGCTTCTGACCGTCGCCCGCGGGCGTGGATGTCGTCACGATAACGATCTCGCGCGCGGCGAGCGGATGCTGGTCGAGGCACGAGCGGGATGGCTCTACGGCCTGGATCGGGCCTTCAGGAGAGCGGAGCGGGGGGAACCGTTAATGGCGGTGCGTAACCGACGTCGACTGCTCTCGATCGGCGCACAGCGTCCAGGCTCAAGGGAGCGCGCTTCGATCCAGCCCAGTTGCCGCGAGCCGCGCTCGGGCGACCGATCCAGTCGCAGCTTGACCAGCAGGTCGTCGAGATCCTGGGAGCAGGGTGATCACGACGCGCGTGTGCTGGTTGAACGGGAGGGTATCGAATTGTATATCCCACTGGCATATCCGCTCGTTGAGAGACTCCGATCATGACCCGGACCACGATCTTTCAATCCAACCGCTCCCAGGCGGTGCGTTTACCGAAGGACGTCGCCTTTCCACACGGCATCAGGGAGGTCGCGATCGTGCGCGAGGGCCAGCGCCGGATCATCGTCCCCGCTGACCGAAGCTGGGACGACTTCTTCGACCGCCCCGGCGTCGATCTCGCGGACCGCGTCGACCAGCCGGCGCAGGCCCGGGAGACGTTCTGATGCTGCGCTATATGCTCGACACGAACCTGTGCATCCGCGTCCTTCGCGATCGGCCGCAGCTTGTGCGGGAGCGCTTCAACGTCGAGGCTGACGGGCTCAGCATCTCGACGATTGTGCTGACGGAGCTCCTCCACGGTGCCGCCAAGTCGAACCGACCGATCGAGACGCGCCAGGAGGTTGAGCGTTTTGCGAACCGTCTGGAGGTGCTGTCGTTCGACGAGGACGCCGCGGCGCATGCCGGCGAGATCCGGGCGACCCTCGAGCGGGAAGGGCGCTCGATCGGCGGCTATGACGTCCTGATCGCGGGTCATGCGAGGAGCAGGGGCCTGATCATCGTCACCGGTAATCTAGGTGAGTTTCAGCGCGTCGACGGTTTGCGCTGTGAGGATTGGCTACCAGGATTGTCACGCTAGGTCGCGACGCTGTTTATTACAAGTTTGCGAAGTCTCTTAACTCTGAACAGGAGCTAGCACAATGGCCGATCGCGTTCCCGCAGCCATCACCGTGGGTGCCACAATTGCCGCCGCTCTCATGCCGGAGTTCATCAAGACGGTCAAACTTGAGGACCTCTCGACCGAATGGGATGGTGAGCCCTTTGACGAGCAGCAGCTACTGCTCGACAATCCATTACATCTTTACGCACAAGAGGTAGCGAATGGTGAATTCAACGAACTTGAAGAGTTCTGTCGTACGGACGGCCTTGCATTCCGGCGCTGGTCGGGCGGTTCGTCTGGTTCCTTCCTGCCCGAAATCGTCGTCTGGACAGGTCAGGGCGAGCGTCACGTTTACAGGGCGGATGAAGACGAGCACGCCGTCATCACAGCCGAGGATGCCCGGCAGCTGGGCAGCTACGACGCGATCCTTGGTTATTTTGCGGACGCGGCGTTCGATGTGCCGCCATTCCGGGTCGGCTAACCCGCCAGAGGGCATTGAGGCGTCAGGTTCATTACCGGCACTTCTGATTACCGGCCGCAATCGTAACGTTAAAATTCTGATCCCATTGCTGGGGAGGTGACGGAACGTCGAGCATTGCGCGTTGTGCTGAACAGGAGTATATGCATGGCATATACATTGGAGAGCAGTTGTGGCTCAGCCCGTACCCCAGTCTGACGTGCGTGAAGCGAAGCTCTTCCGCAACAATCGTAGCCAGGCGGTGCGCATTCCGGCCGAGTTCGAATTTTCAGGCAGCAGCGTGCTCATTCGCAAGGATGGCACGAGGCTCATCATCGAGCCTCAGCCGAAGCCCAACCTCACTGATCTCCTGAAGTCTTTCGCACCGCTCGATGCCGAGGACGAGTTTCCCGAGGATATCGACGGCACCCTTCTGCCGCTTGCCCCGATCGATCTATGAGCCTGCGCCGCTACATGCTCGACACGAACATCGTGTCGGACCTCATGCGCAATCCGCAGGGTCGCGTGTTCGATCAGATCGTACGCGTGGGTAGCAACCGTATGTGCGTCAGCATCATCACTGCCGCGGAGCTGCGCTATGGCTGCGCCAAGAAGGGCTCGCCCAGACTGCTCGCCCGCGTCGAGGCAATCCTCGGCTCGATCGATGTCCTACCTGTTAATATCCCCTCGGATGCGGAATATGGCGGCATCCGGGCGGAGCTTGAAGCGGCTGGCAAGACGATCGGACCAAACGACTTGCTGATCGCCGCTCATGCGTACGCGATCGGTGCCACGCTCGTGACGGACAACCTCGATGAGTTCAGCCGCGTGCGGGGCTTGACCGTCGAGAACTGGCTCACAAACGAGCCCGAAAACACGCCGGAAATCACGGTCCGATAATACTTCTTATGTTAAATCAAAGGCTCATGTCTATCAGAGCCGGATACAAGAACCCGGCACGCAGGTCCAGTGCGCGACATTCGGCCGTCCGACGTCGCTGATGGCGGCCGTCCGCGCCATCGGGCTGCGCGCGCACCTTCAATGGCACGGGCGTGTAGTCGCGAGGTGAGCACCAGCTCATGCGAGAGTTGCTCGACCGCGTGGCCGATCAGCCGCACTGACCCACAACCCGCCATTCATGGCACCTGCGCCGCTTCTCAACTACCGCCGCTCGTTCAGGCTGGACCAACGGGGCCAATCACCTCCCAATCTGGTCAAGCCTTGCCAGCGCCTCGTTCGGCAATCGCAGCGACGCGGCCGCCACGTTCTCGCGCAAGTGCTCGACCGACGATGTGCCGGGGATGAGCAGGATGTTGGGCGACCGCCGCAGCAGCCAGGCGAGCGCCACCTGCATCGGCGTCGCGCCAAGCCCTGCAGCGACCTCGTCAAGCCGCGACGACTGGAGCGGGCTGAACCCGCCGAGCGGGAAGAACGGCACGTAGGCGATGCCGTCCGCCGCGAGCGCATCGATCATTGCGTCGTCTTCGCGATGCGCGAGATTGTACTGGTTCTGCACACACGCGACGGGCGCGATCCCCCTCGCTTCCACGACCTGTCGCTCCGTTACGTTGCTGACGCCTAGGTGGCGGATCAGCCCTTCCTCGCGCATCGCCGCCAGCGCCGCGAAGGGAACTGCGATCGAGCCTTCGGTCGGGCCCTGGTTGCCGCCGCCCAGCATGGCGCGGAAGTTGACTACCTGCAGCGCGTCCAGCCCCAGGTTGCGCAAATTGTCTTCGACCGCACGACGCAGGTCGTCGGCGGATGCCGCGAGGTTCCAGGATGCGTCGTCCCCGCGCACCGCGCCGACCTTGGTGACGAGGACGAGGTCGTTCGAATAAGGGGCGAGCGCCTCGCGGATCAGCGCGTTGACGACATGCGGACCGTAGAAGTCGCTGGTGTCGATATGGGTGACGCCCGCCGCCACCGCCTCGCGCAGCACGGCGAGCGCGGCGTCGCGGTCCTTCGGCGGCCCGAACACGTGCGGTCCGGCGAGCTGCATGGCGCCGTAGCCCATCCGGCTCACCGCGCGATCGCCGAGAGTGAAGCTGCCTGCCTGGTCGATGGTGTGCATGGTGCGTCTCCTTCCCGCCCCAGCTAGGGCTTGGCGGCCGCGGCGATAATCCGGCATGATCCGCACGGGCCGTGCGGAAAGACGAACAATGAACCCCGGCCTCGCCGATCTGAACGCTTTCCTGGCCGTGGCCCGCGCCCGCGGCTTTCGCGAGGCGTCGCGCACGGCGGGTGCCAGCGCCTCCACGCTGAGTGAGGCCGTCCGCCGGTTGGAGGCGTCGCTCGGCGTCCGCCTGCTCCACCGCACCACGCGCAGCGTGACACCGACTGAGGCAGGCGCCCGCCTCATCGAGCGGCTCGCGCCGGCGCTGGAAGAGGTAGCGGCGGCCCTGGGCGCGGTCGACGACCTGCGGGAGGGGGTGACCGGCACACTCAGGCTGAACGTACCGGTTAGCGCCGCGCGGCTGACGCTGCCGACGATCCTGCCGGGCTTCCTCGCAGCGCACCCCGGCATCATGGTAGAAATCGTCGCCGAGGACGGCTTCGTCGACGTGCTGGCCTCGGGCTGCGACGCCGGCATCCGCTATGACGAGCGGCTGGAGCAGGACATGATTGCGCTGCCGATCGGCCCGCGCGTGCAGCGTTTCGCTACCGCCGCCTCGCCAGCGCACCTGGGCCAGCACGGCCGTCCCACGCATCCGCGCGACCTGCTCCGCCACCCTTGCATCCTCGGCCGCTTCGCCAGCGGCCGGCTGACATCTCCCTGGGAGTTCGAGCGCGACGGCGAGTTGATCCGCATTGAGCCGCATGCCCGGCTCACCGTCGGGATCGGTGGTGCCACCGATCTTGCCGTCGAGGCGGCAATCGCCGGGGTCGGCGTGATCCACCTGTTCGAGGGCTGGCTGCAGCGACATCTGAAGAGCGGCGCCTTGCAACCGGTGCTTGAGGATTGGTGGAAGCCCTTCTCAGGCCCGTTCCTCTATCACTCCAGCCGCCGGCTCGTACCGCCACCGCTCAAGGCCTTCATCGATCACATTCGTGGCATGACATGACGACCCAAAAGTCGCCACTCGTGGCCACTTTTGAGCCTCCCGACTTCAGACGTTGGTTCATGTTGATCTCGCAACCAATTTTGACCACCAAGGCTATACGGAGACTGGCCGGGACTTAACGGGAGTGTCCGACTCTCGCCGCTACCGTCAATCGCGATTTCTGACGGCGTTGACGTGACCCTCGTTTCTTTATTCACCCGACCCTAGAGACCGGCGCTCGAAAGGGACGGACGGAAAAAGGCGAAAGCAATCTTCGGAAGAGTAGATCATCACCATGCTGAAGGAGGCCGACGAGGGCGCAGTGGTGACGGGTAACTGCTCACGGGGTTGGCGCATGACGGCTTGATCAGGCGACTGCGA
>NZ_CAXSHM010000039.1:0-24758 GCF_964237335.1 uncultured Sphingomonas sp. | reverse complement strand
AGGCCGCCGCACAACACGCGCATGTCCGATCAAGAACGCAACTGTAATGCTAGGCTCCAAACCCAATCAGGGGCTTGAGCGAGGCTGGGTTCTCTGATTCAGCGCTGCCCGGTGACGGAGGCGGGCATGGCGGGGTTGTTCTGGTTGTCGGACGAGGCGTGGGCGGCGATTGAGTCGCACCTGCCCAAGAACCAGCCGGGAGCGCGGCGGGTGGACGACCGGCGGGTGATCTCGGGCATCTTCCACGTACTCAAGAGTGGTTGCCGCTGGGGCGATTGCCCGGCCGACTATGGCCCGGCCACGACTGTGTACAACCGGTTCAACAGGTGGTCGGCGCGAGGCTTCTGGCTCAAGCTCCTGGACGCGCTTGTTGATGCCGGGGCGGTGACGAGAAGCACCGCCATCGACAGCACCTACATCAAGGCCCAGCGTTCCGCGTTCGGCGGAAAAGGGGGGCTCGGGCGCAGGCGATCGGGCGCTCGCGGGGCGGGCAGACCACCAAGGTCCACGCGCTCACGGACGTCATTGGCCGCCCCTACGCGCTGATGCTGACGCCGGGCAACGTCGCCGACGTGAAGGCCGCGCCCGAGCTGCTCGCCCGCATGGGACGCGCCCGCTACGTCCTCGCCGACAAGGGCTACGACGCCGACCCGCTCCGCCGCTCGCTGCGGCAGGCGGGGGCCGTGCCGGTCATTCCGGGCCGCTCCAACCGCAAGCGCGCCGTTCGCTACGACCGGGAACGATACAAAGGTCGCCACCTCATCGAGAACGCCTTCTGCCGCCTCAAGGACTTCCGCCGCATTGCGACCCGCTACGACAAGCTCGCCGCCAACTTCCTCTCCGGCGTCGCCCTCGCCACCGCCCTCGCATTCTGGTTATGAACGAGTCTGGAGCCTAGACAAACCCCTTTTTGAGCTTCGGGATCGGTGCTACGACCGGACCCAATCGAGTGCGCTGGAGCAGGACATAACGAGGTAGAACAACACCTTACCTCCTCGTTATCCTACGCCCGGACTCGACGTGACCCGACCCGGTTCTCCCTACCGCCGCTCCTATGTGGCTCCTGGAAACCGGGTCCGACCAGGAGCCGGACATGCCTTCCTTGAAGCTCACCAAGACCGCCGTCGAGACCGCCCGACCCGAGGCTCGCGACTACGAACTCCGCGACACCACGCTGTCCGGCTTCATCTGCAAGGTGACGCCCGCCGGACGCAAGGTGTTCATGCTGTCCTACCGCACGCCAACCGGCGAGCGGCGCAAGCCCAGCCTCGGCGTCTTCGGCGCGCTCACCGTCGATCAGGCCCGCAAGCTCGCCCAGGAGCACTTGGCCGCGGTGCGCGCCGGCGAAGACCCCAGCGCTGAGCGGCAGGCGCTGCGGGGCGCGCCGACCGTGAAGGACCTTACCGAGCGCTACATGGAGGAGCACTGCCTCGTCCATAACAAGCCGAGCTCGGCGGTCCGCAACCGCTACATTCTCAAGAACCACATCGTGCCGAAGCTCGGTCGGCTGAAGGTCGCCGAGATAACGCGGCCGGAGGTCGCCGAGCTCATCAGCGCCATGCGCAAGACGCCCACCGCGGCCAACCATACGCTCGCCACGCTGCGCAAGATGTTCAACCTGGCCGAGCTCTGGGGCTGGCGGCTCGACGGCACCAACCCGTGCCGCCACCTCCAGAAGTTCGGCGGCGGGAAGCGCACCCGCCTCATCACCGACGACGAAATGGTGCGGCTCTACGCCTACCTCGACCGCGCCGACGCGGACGGGCTGGAGCACCCGGTCCTGACGCTCGCCATCCGGCTCCAGTTCGAGTTCGCGGCTCGCATGTCGGAGATCCTCGGCCTCGAATGGACGTGGATCGACTTCGCGCAGCGCCGGGTGGTGTGGCCGGATAGCAAGACGGGCGACATGTCGAAGCCGATCAGCGTCGAAGCCTCGCGGCTACTGCAGGACGCACCCCGCTATCTGCGGTCGCGCTTCGTGATCCCCTCGCTCTTCGATGGCTCGAAGGCGATGAGCAAGAATACCTACCAGGCCGCGTGGCGACGCGTCCTCGAGCGCGCCGGGCTGCCGCACTGCGGGACCCATGCCGTTCGCCACCGCTCGGCGACCGACATCGCCAACTCCGGCGTGCCGATCAAGGTCGGCATGGCGCTCACCGCGCACAAGACGGTCACGATGTTCATGCGCTACGTCCACACCGAGGACGATCCGATCCGCGCAGCGGCCGAAACGGTCGCGGCGCGCCGCCTTCGCGTGGTGAGCGGAGAGGCCATCTCCGACCAGCGTGCGGTGCCCGCTGCGCCCGCTCCGGCCTCGCGCCCGGATCGAAAGGCTCGTCCAGCCACCAAGACGGCGCTCGGCGCTTATCGCGCCTACCGAGGCCGCAAGGACGAAACCCGGGCGGCGCCGCCGAAATCGACTCCTCGCAACTCCACGGCGGCGGAGGCGGAGCATGTCTGACTGCCAGAACCCACACACGCGCTGGCCGCCCGTCGAGATCATGCGACGCGCGCAGGAAGTCGACGACACGGGGTTGGTCCCGTTCGTCGATACCGAGGCCGCCGCCCGCTACCTGGCGCTCAGCCCGCACTCGCTCGAGTGCTACCGCTCGCTGGGCGGCGGGCCGCCGTTCTACAAGTTCGGCAACTTCGTCCGCTACGCGGTGTCGGACGTCGAGAGCTGGGCCGCAGAGCGCCGACACGACCGCACTGCTCGCGAAATGCGCGCGTCTACTAAAGCGCCTTGCGCTTGCCGGTTGGCCGCAAGTAGCCTATATTATGCCAGGTGACATGAGGGGTTATGGCGACACTGACGCGAGTAGCGAGCGAGCCCCGGCCCTTCACGCCGGAGCCGATCACTGATGAAGAGGCGGCCGCGATGTTTCGCGCCGCCCTCAACCTCTTCCGGCTCTGGGGCGTGAACGACGACCAGGCGGCGGCGATCCTCGATGTTGCGCGGCGCACCTTCGCGCGGTGGAAAGCAGGTGATGTCGGCCGCCTTGGTCGCGACGGCAAGGCGCGGCTCTCGAACCTCATGGGCATCCACAAGGCCTTGAAGATCGTCTTCAGCGAAGCCTCGCGCGGTTACGCCTGGATCAAGGCGCCGAACGCCGCATTCGGCGGGCGATCGGCGCTGGACGTCATGCTCGGCGGCGAGCTGACGGACCTTATGCGCGTTCGGCGCTACCTCGACGCGGAGCGTGGTGGCTGGTGATCGACCCCGCGTCGGTCCCGACCGCGTTCGTCTCCTGGACAGGCGCTCGCCGCATTATTCGCAGCCTCTGCCCTCCGATCGACCTGTTCGAGGACATCGCCGACCCGGAAGACTGGCCGCTCCTGATCGCCGCCGAGCAGAAGTCCAATCCGCGCCTGATGGAAACGCTTGGCGCGCTCGATCTCGTGCCCTCTGGGCGCCGCGTCACGGGTCCGGGCGCCACCTACCTGATGGCGCCGTTCACGCATGTCAGCCCCGACCGGCCGAGCCGGTTCACCCAAGGCGACTTCGGCGTGCTCTACGTCGCCGAGCGGTTCGAGACGGCGCTCCTTGAGACCATGCACCACCACGCGCGGTTCATGGCGCGCACTGCCGAGCCGCCGGGCTGGACGTCGCAGTTCCGCGAGCTCGTGCTTGATCTCGCCGCCGACCTCCATGATCTGCGCGGCGGAGCCGCAGCCTTGACCCCTGCGCTCGACCCCGACAATTACGACGAGGCCCAGGCCCTCGCGGCGTCGCTCCGGGCAGGCGAATCGGACGGCCTAGTTTATCCCAGCCAGCGCGACCCCGGCGGTCAATGCGTCGGCCTCTTCTATCCCGACCGCGCCGCCAACTTGATCCAAGGTAGGCACCTCGACTACCATTGGGATGGCGAGCGGGTTGACCTCTACCGCGATGCAGGTAACGGCGAAGTTTATCGTGTTAGCTGATCGACGTGGCGAGGGTAAATCCAGCGAGGCAGACACTGTGGTTTGAGCTAAGCCCTTCGCATAAGTGTCCCGTCAAGCAGAAAACCTGCCCCCAATCGCTGAACAGCCGGCCCTCATCCGCTATATTGTAGGGTACACTGTATGATCGGTAGCTGATAAAGTCTCTCCTATTCGCATGTCGTTAGCATGCGCAGATAGCACGGCCAAGTTTAACATTTGGACTCACAAGCTGCCCTTCAGGAGCGTTCAGCCGCTTACCAGGAGGGGACGCCCGTTCATCTTGACCGAGTAGGCGTCTCAGAAAGCGGTGGCGGTCCAGCAGAAAACACCGGTTGCTTGCCTGCTAAGCGTGGACATCAAACCCCTCGACCTCACCACCCTCCCACCCTCGTCGCCGGCCTACGCCGCACCGGGATGGTCGCGCCGATAGTACTCGATGGGTCGATCAACCGAGACGTTGTTGTGGCCTATGTCCGACAGATGCTCGCGCCCGGCCTGGTGCCAGGCGACATCGTCATTATAGACAACCTCTCGACCCACAAGGTGCCGGCCGTTCGCGAGGCGATCGAGGCAGCTGGTGCCAGGCTGCTCTTCCTCCCGCCATAGAGCCCCTGCTTCAACCCGATCGAGCAGGCCTTCTCCAAGCTGAAGGCCTGTCTGCGCAAGGCGGCCGAGCGCACCATCCACGGCTTGTGGAACGCCATCGGACGTATCCTCGACCTCGACCCGCCACAGGAATGCGCCAACTACTTCGCCAATGTCGGGTGCGATCCAGACTGATCGGAAACCGATCTAGCCACTCCAGCGTCCGAGCGTCCATGGCCGCCTGCTCGCCCGCTCCCGCGACCGAAAATGGCGACGAAGGCAACGACAGAAAACCATGGTTTCGAGATTCAAGACGAGGGCTACCCTCTGTTCCTCAAAGCTTCTCCGTCAACTCGGGCACCAGCTTGAACAGATCACCCACCAGGCCGACATCCGCCACCTGAAAGATCGGTGCGTCCTCGTCCTTGTTGATCGCGATGATGACCTTGGAATCCTTCATGCCCGCCAGATGCTGGATCGCGCCCGAGATGCCGACCGCGACATAGACTTCGGGTGCGACGATCTTGCCCGTCTGGCCGACCTGATAGTCGTTGGGGACATAACCCGCGTCCACCGCCGCTCTGGACGCGCCGACGCCGGCGCCCAGCTTGTCGGCCAGCGGCTCGATCAGCTCGCGGAACTTCTCGCCCGAGCCGAGCGCGCGGCCGCCCGAAACGATCACCCTGGCGCTGGCGAGCTCGGGCCGGACGGACTTGGCGATCTCCGAACCCTCGAAGGTCGACAGGCCCGCATCGCCGGTCGTGGCGACAGGCTCGATCGTGCCCGAACCGCCTTCGGCCGCGGCCTTCTCGAACGCGGTGGTGCGCACCGTCAGCACCTTCTTGGCGTCCGACGACTGAACGGTCGCGATCGCGTTACCCGCATAGATCGGCCGCGTGAAAATGTCCGGGCCTTCGACCGACAGGATGTCGCTGACCTGCATCACGTCGAGCAGTGCGGCGACGCGGGGCGCGATGTTCTTGGCGCTGGTGGTCGACGGCGCGACGAAGGCGTCGTGGTGGCCCATCAACTGCGCGACCAGCGGCGCGACGTTCTCCGCGAGCGCGTGCGCATAGGCGACGTCGTCGGCGACGTGCACCTTGCCGACGCCCGCGATCTTCGCCGCCGCCTCCGCCACGGCGCCGACACCCTGGCCCGCGACGAGCAGATGCACCTCGCCCAGCTTGCCCGCCGCGGTCACTGCGTTGAGCGTCGCATCCTTGATCGCCGAGCCGTCGTGCTCGACCCACACCAGCGTCTTCATTGCCTGTCCTCTCGATCCGTTCCGCGGCGCACCGGTCAGCTCTTGCTGATCCCCATCGCCGACAGCTTCATCACCAGCTCGTCCACATCGGCCACCTTGACGCCCGCCTGGCGCTTGCCCGGCTCGGTGACCTTCAGCGTCGTGATGCGGGGCGTCACGTCGACGCCGTAATCCGCGGGCGTCTTCTGCGCCATCGGCTTGGATTTGGCCTTCATGATGTTGGGCAGGGACGCATAGCGCGGCTCGTTGAGGCGCAGGTCGGTGGTGATGATCGCGGGCAGCCTGAGCTTGTCCGTCTCCGCCCCGCCATCGACTTCGCGCGTCACGCTGACCGATCCGTCCGCGATCACGACCTTGGACGCGAACGTGCCCTGGCCCCAGCCGAGCAACCCGGCGAGCATCTGGCCGGTCTGGTTGTTGTCGTCGTCGATCGCCTGCTTGCCCAGGATCACGAGGTCGGGTGATTCCTCCGCGACGATCTTGGCGAGTATCTTGGCGACGCCCAGCGGCTCGACCTTCTGGTCGCTGGTGACGAGGATCGCACGATCCGCACCCATGGCGAGCGCGGTGCGCAGCGTCTCCTGCGACTTCGCCTCGCCGATCGAGACGACGACGATCTCGGTGACCCCCGCCGCCTTGAGCCGGATCGCCTCCTCGACCGCGATCTCGTCAAACGGGTTCATGCTCATCTTGACGTTGGCGAGGTCGACGCCCGAGCCGTCCGCCTTCACGCGCGGCTTCACATTATAGTCAAGCACACGCTTGACCGGGACGAGGACTTTCATCGCGAACACCTCATCAGAAAGCCTCGTCCGCCAGCGCCATCGTCGAGCGCCCTCCGACCTTGATTGTCAGGAATCCCGCGGTCGCCTGCGGCAGAACCTTGTCGAAGAAGAAAGCGGCGGTCGCCAGCTTCGCGCGGTAGAAGTCGATCTCGCCGTCATGCTGGGTCACGCGCGCGGTCGCGATCCGCGCGGCCTTCAGGAACGTGTAGCCCATCGCGACCAGCCCCAACATGCGCAGATAGTCGGTCGCCGCAGCGCCCGCCTCGTCGGGGTTCTTGAGTGCGCGCCGCGCGACGGTGGCGGTCGTGAGCTGAAGCATACCGAACGCCTGATGCAGCGCGGCGGTATGCGCGGTGAGCGCCTGATCCGTCTCGCCTGCCATTTCCTCGCACAGATTGGACACGGCGTGAAAGAACGGTCGCAGCGCCCCGCCCATGTTCGCGGCCATCTTGCGGCCGACGAGGTCAAGCGCCTGGACGCCGTTCGTGCCCTCATAGATTTGGGTGATGCGCGCATCGCGGACGAACTGCTCCACCCCGTGTTCGCGGATATAGCCGTGACCGCCATAGGTCTGAACGCAAAGGTTCGCCGCCTCGGACGCGAGATCGGTGAACAACGCCTTCACCACCGGCGTCAGCAGCGCGACGAAGTCGCCAGCGCGGGCGCGCAGCTCGGGGTCTGTCGCGTGCTTCTCCGCATCCAGCGCGCGAGACGCCCACTGCCCGACAGCGCGACAGCCCTCCGCGTAGACGCGCATCGTCATCAGCATCCGCCGCACGTCGGGGTGGACGATGATCGGGTCGGCGGGCAGGTCCGGCCGCTTGGGTCCGGTCAGCGCCCGCCCCTGCAACCGCTCCCGGGCGTAGGCGACGGCCGACTGGTACGCGATCTCCCCGACGCCCAAACCCTGGATGCCGACGGACACGCGCTCGGTGTTCATCATGCTGAACATCGCGGCGAGCCCCTTGTTGACCTCGCCGACCAGCCAGCCGGTCGCCTCGTCGAAGTTCATCTGGCAGGTGGCGGACGCCTTCAACCCCATCTTGTGTTCGATGCCCGCGACGGACACGCCGTTGCGCGGGCCCGGTGCGCCATCCTCCCTCGGCAGGAACTTGGGCACAAGGAACAGGCTGATGCCCTTCACGCCCGCGGGCGCGTCCGGCAGCCGCGCTAGCACGAGATGGATCACGTTGTCGGTCAGATCGTGATCGCCAGCCGAGATGAAGATCTTGGAACCGGTGAGCAGGAAACTTCCATCCTCCTGCGGCGCCGCGCGGGTCCGCAGCATTCCGAGATCGGTCCCGCAATGCGACTCCGTCAGGCACATCGTGCCGGTCCACTCGCCGCTGGTAAGTTTGGGCAGATAGGCGCGCTTCAGGTCTCGCGACCCGTGATCCTCGATCGCGGTCGCCGCCCCGTGAGTAAGACCCGGGTAGAGGCCGAACGACAGGTTGGCCGAGCAGATCATCTCCTCGACGAGCTTGTTCAGCGTCTCCGGCAGGCCCTGCCCGCCCCATTCCGGCGAGGAGGCGACCGCCGCCCACCCGCCCTCGCGAAATTCGCGATACGCCTCCGGGAAGCCTTTGGGTGTGCGCACGACGCCGTTCTCGAACGTGCATCCCTCGAGATCGCCGCTCGCGTTGATCGGCAGGAGCACGTCCTGCGCCATCCGCGCCGCCTCCTCCAGCACCGCGTCGTACAGGTCGGGCGTGAACTCGGCGAAGTGGGCGCCCGCATCGAACTGGTCGTCGGCGAACAGCTCGTGGAGGACGAAGCGCATGTCGCGCAGCGGCGCGGTGTAGCTTTGCATCGGCGATAATCCCTCGATCAGTTGCGAAGCGGCTTGCCCGTCGCGAGCATGTGCTCGACACGCGCCTGCGTGCGCGGGTCCCTGACGCTGGCCATGAAAGCCTTACGCTCCAGCTTGAGTAGTTCGTCTTCGGTCACGGTGTCGACGAGGTCGGCGTCGCCGCCCGTCAGCACGTCGGCGAGCCGCCCGGCGACGACCACGTCGTACGCGGTGGCGACGCCCTTCTTGTGGAAATCCGCGACCGCTCCGGCGATGCCTACGCGGCCGCTCTCGCCGGGCAGGCGAAACACCGGCTTCTCGGGCGCGCGATAACCGTCCACCAGCGCCAGCGCGGTCGCCTTCGCATCGGCGAGCAGCCGGTCGCGGTTCATCGTGATCCCGTCGCCCGGACGCAGGAACGCAAGTTCCTTGGCCTGCGCGGCCGATTTGGACACCTGTGCTGTCGAGATCAGCTCAAACGCCTTGGCGACGGCGGGCACCGGACCTTTGGGCATCACCGGCGACTTGGCGAGCCGGTCGATCATCTCGCCGTTGCCGCCCCAGCCCGGCACCAGCCCGGCGCCGCATTCGACCAGGCCGATATAGCTTTCCGCGTGCGCCTGCACCGCATCCGAATGGAGCAGGATTTCGCAGCCGCCACCCAGCGCCATGCCGGCCGGCGCGGAAACGACGGGGAACGGTGCGTACTTCAGCGCCTTATACGCGGCCTGGCCCGCGGCAATGAGCTTCTCCACCTCGCTCCAGGCCGCGATGTTGACCGCGAACATCGCGAGGCCGAGGTTCGCACCGGCGCTGAAGTTGGCGCCTTCATTGTAGATCACCAACGCCTTGAAGCGGTCCCGCACCAATGGGATCGCCTGCCCGATGAGCTTGGCGACTTCCTCGTCGAGCGCGTTCATCTTGGCGGTGAACTCGAAGCAGGCGACGCCGTCGCCCACGTCCCACAACGCCGCGGACGCATTGCGCAGCAGCGGCTGAGAGCCGAGCTTCACGTCCTCCAGCAGCAGCACGCCCTTGGGCCGCGCGATGTCCTGATACTCGCCCGCGGCGGTCAGGTACTGCCGGCGGCCGCCCTCCACCCAGTAGAACGGGCGGTCGCCGGCCGTGATCAGGATCGGGGGAACGTCGCGGCCCTCGGCGGCGAGCCGGGCCGCGAGCTTGCCCGGGCCTAGCCGGTCGATCAGTTCGAAGGGACCGTAACGCCAATTGTAGCCGAGCCGCATCGCGTCGTCGGTCGCGATCACATCGTCCGCCGCGTCGCCCACCAATGAAGCGGCATAGGACAAAACCTTGCCCAGCACTTCCCACGCGAAGGTCCCGACCTCACCCGGTGCCGACACCAGCGCGGCCAAGTCCCTTTCCGCCGCGCCCGGCAGCGGGGCGGGCTTGGCGGACGCACGATATTCGCCGGTCGCGAGATCGATCGCCGTCTTCGTCCGGGTCGCCTTGTCGAACGCGTAGAAGCCACCCTTGCCCTTGCGGCCGGTGAAGCCCTCCGCGATCATCCGATCGATCAACGGCGTCGGCCGGATGGTGTCGAAATAAGGATCACCCGCGGGCAGCGTCGCGGAAAGGCTACGGGACAGAAGCGGGATGAGGTCGACGCCGACGAGGTCAATCAGGCCGAACACGCCCGTCTTGGGCACACCCATCGGCTTGCCGCCGATCTGGTCGGCCCGCTCCACAGTCAGCCCCAGGTCCGCCGCGGCGTTGATCGCGACGGCGAGCCAGTACGTGCCGATCCGGTTGGCGATGAAGCCCGGCGTGTCCTTGGCGCGCACCACGCGCTTGCCCATCTGCCGGTCCACGAAATCCTGCACCCGGCCGACGACCGCTTCGTCCGTCTCCGGCCCGCGCACGATCTCGATCAGCCGCATATAGCGCGGCGGATTGAAGAAGTGGGTGATGAGGAAGTCTCGCCGGAACTGGTCGCCACGGCCCTCAATCAGCCGGCCGAGCGGGATTGTGGAGGTGTTGGACGACACCGCCGTTCTCGGGCGCTTCACCTGCTCGAGCCGGGCGTAGAGCGCCTGCTTGATGTCCAGCCGCTCGACGATCGCCTCGACAATCCAGTCGCATTCGGCGACGCGGTCTAGATGATCGTCGATGTTGCCGGTCTCGACAAGCTTGGCCGCGCGCGTGGACATGAACGGCGCGGGGTCCATCTTCAGCATCTTCGCGACCGCGCCTCTGGCGACCGCGTCACGGTCGGCGCCGGTCGCGGCGACGTCGAGCAGCAGCACGGGAACGCCCGCATTGGCCACCTGCGCCGCGATCCCGGCTCCCATGGCGCCCGCGCCGATGACGCAGACCTTCCGTATCGACGCGGGCTGGCCGCCCTCCAGGCTCTTGGCGTCCGTCACGTCACACGCGCTCCAACACGGTGGCGATGCCCTGGCCGCCGCCGATGCACTGGGTGGCAAGCGCGTAACGGCCGCCTTCGCGCTCGAGCAGCGCCGCCGCCTTGCCGACGATGCGTGCGCCCGTCGCGCCCAGCGGATGGCCGAGCGCGATCGCGCCGCCGTCGAGGTTGATCGACTCCTCCTTCAGACCCAGGTCGCGGATGCACGCGATCGCTTGGGCCGCGAACGCCTCGTTGATCTCGACCACGTCGAGGTCGGAGACGCTCAGCCCCGCCCGCTCCAGCGCCTTTCGCGATGCGCCGATCGGACCAAGTCCCATCGTTTCCGGCTCGCAGCCCGACAGGCCGACCGCCTTGATCCGCGCAAGGATCTTGAGCCCGTGCCGCTTCGCGAAATCCTCGGACGTCACCAGCACCGCAGACGCGCCGTCGGTGAGCGGAGAGGAGGTGCCCGCCGTCACCGTCCCGTCCTGGCTGAAGGCCGGCTTGAGCCCGCCGAGCACGTCCACCGACGCATCGGGGCGGATGATCCCGTCCTCGCTAACCGTGCCCGCCTTGGTCGCGACCGGCACGATCTCGCCGACGAGCTTGCCCGCGGCGCGCGCGGCGGCGGCCTTGTGGTGGCTCTTCACCGCGAACGCGTCCTGCTCAGCGCGGGTGATCTGATAGGCTTGCGCGACGTTCTCCGCCGTCTCGCCCATGCCCATATATGCCCCGGTCCGCTTTTCCGCGAGCGTGGGGTTGGGCAACGGATTGTAGCCGCCCATCGGGATGCGGCTCATCGATTCGAGCCCCGCACAGATGAACGCCGCGCCCGCGCCGATGCTGATCTGCCCCACCGCGATGTGGATCGAACTCATCGAAGAGCCACAGAACCGGTTCACCGTCATTCCGCCAACCGACAGCGGCAGGTCTGCCAGAAGTCCGATCATGCGCGCGACGTTCAGCCCCTGCTCGCCCTCCGGGAAGGCGCAGCCGAGTATCACGTCCTCGATCTGCGCGGGATCGACGCCGGTGCGTTCGATCAAGCCCCGGATCACCTGCGCCGCGAGATCGTCCGGGCGAACACGCGCGAGCTCACCTTTCGTCGCAAGGTGAAAGGGGGAACGCGCATAACCCGCGATCACGACGTCCGTCATGCTTTCCTCGCAATCAGTGTTGAACCTTACCCATAGGTGTGGTAGCTTACCTATACGTCAAGTGCAAGGGCCGTTGGCTGTCCAGCGTCGATGCGGGAGAGGAGCGATGAACAAAACAGGTGCGCAGGGCGAGGCGCTCCAGGCGCGCCCCAGGCTCGTGACGAACATGTTCGACGAGACTCTCGAGCGACAGCCCACCGCCTCGGCGATCGACTTCATGGGTGCGAGTACGTCATACCGGAAGCTCGCCCGCCAGGTGGCCCGGGCCGCCGCCGGCCTGCAGAAGCTCGGGGTAGTCCCAGGATCGCGGGTCGCGCTCTGCCTGCCCAACACGCCGCATTACGTGATCCTATTCCTGGCTACGCTGCGCATCGGCGGCGTCGTGGTGAACGTGAACCCGCTCTACGTCGCGCGGGAACTCCGCCACCTTCTCCTCGACTCGGGTGCAGAGATCATCGCGACTTGCGATCTGCCGGACGTCCATGCGCGCGTCTGTGCGGTGGCCGAAGAACTGGGGCTGCGGCGCGTCGTGACCTGCCCGATCGCGGGCGGCCTGCCGCCGTTCAAGGCGCTCGCCTATCGCGCCATGCGCCGCCGTGAGATCGCGCCGGTTCCGAAGACACCTCTGCACATGAGCTTCGCGGCACTCCTGGCCGGCGGTGCGGCACCTTCGCCCGTGCAGGTCACGCCGGACGCACCGGCGGTTTTCCAGTACACGGGAGGAACGACGGGTACGCCCAAAGCGGCGATCCTGACCCACGCCAATCTCGTGGCGCAGGCGGATGCGATGTCGATCCACGTCGGCGGTTCGCGGGACAAGCAGGAGCGGGTCCTCGGCGTTTTGCCGCTGTTTCACGTGTTCGCGCTGACGACGGTGCTCAGCTTCTCGCTCCGCACGGGCGCGCAGATGATCCTGCTGCCGCGCTTCGAACTAGAGGCTGTTCTGAAAACGATCAGGCGAACGCCACCTACCTTCTTTTCCGGCGTACCCACGATCTTCGCTGCCGTCGCCGTCGCCGCCGCAGCCGCCAAGCGGCCGATCGACCTGTCGTCGATCCGCGCCTGTATCTCCGGAGGCGCGCCGCTTCCTGCCGAGGTGCGCGAAGCGTTCGAGCGGTTGACGGGCGGGCGACTGGTCGAAGGCTACGGCCTGTCCGAGGCGTCGCCGATCCTGACGTGCAATCCGATCGACGGGCCGGACAAGCCGGGGTCCGCTGGGCGTCCGTTTCCGGGAACGATCGTCGAGATACGCGATCCCGAACCGCCGTACGCGCCGTGCGAACGGGGCAATCACGGCGAGATCTGCGCACGCGGCCCACAGGTGATGAGTGGTTACTGGAACAAGCCGGAGGAGACCTCGGCCGTGCTCGACGGGGAAACTCTTCGGACTGGCGACGTCGGCTATCTGGACGAGGACGGTTTTCTGTTCATCGTCGACCGGATCAAGGACGTGATCCTCTGTGGCGGTTACAATGTCTATCCCCGCGTGATCGAGGAGGCGTTGTACGAACATCCGGCGGTGGCGGAAGCGGTCGTGATCGGCGTTCCCGACGCGTACCGCGGACAGGCGCCGAAGGCCTTCGTGACGCTTCGCACGCCCTCGGGCGCGACCGCGGCGGAACTGCGCGCATTCCTGGCCGAGAGAGTCAGCAAGATCGAGCTTCCCCGTGAGGTAGAGATACGCGCCACTCTGCCCAAGACGCTGATCGGCAAACTTTCCAAGAAGGAGCTTGTCGAAGAGGAGGAGGCGCGTAGGACTGCGGTCGGAATATCGGAGGCGTAGGTTTGGGCGGCGGCGAGGAGGAACTTCGGGGTATCCAGGAGGTCGCCGACAGCCTCGGGATCACCCCGCGGACGCTGCGCTTTTACGAGGACAAGGGGCTGATCGAGCCGCGCCGGGTTGGAACCGCGCGCATCTATACCCGGCGCGAGACTGCACGGATGCAGCTCATTCTTCGCGGCAAACGGCTGGGGTTCTCACTGCGCGACATCGAGGAGTTCCTCGGCCTCTACGATACCGATCCCCGGCATCTCGAGCAGATGCGCGCTCTGGCCGAGCGCTGCCGACAACGCATCGACGAGCTGGAGATCCAACTCGTCGCGCTGGACCAGACTCTGGCGGAACTCAAGGCGATCGAGCGTCAGGCGATCGAGCGCGTTACCGCCGCGAAATCTTCGGACGTTCACGCGTAGGCGCGAACCGGCCATATGCTCGCCCTGGACCCGCGCCCTCACTCCCGATCGGCAAGTAGGTCACTCAGTCTCCGGATCGTGAACCAGATCAGCCATTCGTCTGAACCGGCGAAATCGCCGCGGCGTCGCTCAGCATTTCCGTGACCGCGTCCGGGGCAGTGATCATTCCGCAGTGTCCCGTCGCGACCGTCAATACCCGCCATCCCGCGTTCGAGCGGGCGAAGGCCGCCGCTCGCGCGGATACCGGAAAGCTGGGATAGGTGAACTCGACGAAGGTGACGGGACGTCCTGCACCGATCGGTGCGTCGTAAACGAGGGGCGTGGTGTTCGTCCCGAGCGGCTGCGGCGTAATGCGGCGATCGACCCACGCCTGGTCGGCGGGATCGATGACACCCAATTGCGACGCCGAGGGCGGCGGGATGCTCAGTCCGCCGCTGGGTTCCGCC
Organism: uncultured Sphingomonas sp.; assembly: GCF_964237335.1. Taxonomy (NCBI): domain Bacteria; kingdom Pseudomonadati; phylum Pseudomonadota; class Alphaproteobacteria; order Sphingomonadales; family Sphingomonadaceae; genus Sphingomonas; species uncultured Sphingomonas sp. Next base: position 10,250 of record NZ_CAXSHM010000039.1, on the reverse strand, counting down.
GAGGCGAGCCTCCTGGCTCGCTCGGACGGATTGAGCTGATCCATCAACGACTGTCCGTTCTCGGCCAGCGCAGAGTCGAGGAACACGACGCCCCGGATCCTCTCGGCCACGCGGTCGGCGACGCCCGTGACGATCCTACCTCCAAAGCTATGCCCCACCAGGATCACATCGCGAAGCTCCTCTGCGTCTAAGAGCTGGAGAATGTCGGTGATCCACGTGTCGAGCGTGATCGTTCCGTCAATCAGGTGGCTGCGATCGCCGACGCCGGTCATGGTCGGGCTGAAGACCCTGAAGCCTTTCGCGCGAAGACGGTCTTCGACGCGTCGCCAGCACCATCCGCCGAGCCAGGAACCATGAATCAGCACGAAAGAAGGAGGGGCGTCCATGATTTTGGTATCCAGATGCCGGTGTGATCACGATGATTGTCAAAGGACGGAAGCGTGGACGGGTCCGACTAGGTAGGCCAAGGGCTGTCCATCGCCGGGCCTCAGCCTCGGGCCTGCGCGGCAACCACGCGTGTAGGGGGGCCGAATATCGCGATCGTACCCATGCTCACGACCGCCGCCGCCGTGATGCCGGCGAGCACGCCCGCCACACCGAAGCTGATAAGGAGATACCCAATGATGTAGCCGTTGGAGGAGGCGCTCAGCCGATCCAGGGAGTAGACGAAGCCGATCGCCCGCCCGCGTACGCGCGTCGGAAAGAGTTCGCTACGATAGGTGTGCAGTCCGTAGGAAAGCAGATTCGCGGCAATCGCGATGGCGAGGCCGCATGCGATCCACCCGAACGCGCTCGTCTGCATCGCAAAGGCCAAGCCGGCGACCGCCGTTACCCCGGCACCGATCACGATCTGCCACTTGCGCTCGATGCGGTCGGCGAAAAGGCTGAAGAACAAGGGGGCCAACGGGAAGGACACGGCGATCGCCGCCGAGTACCCCAGGCTCTTCGCCAAGCTGACGCCCTTCGCCTCCAACAGCGTCGGCAGCCAATTGTTGAACCCGAAATAGGCGAAGGTCGCCGTACAGCTGGCGACCAGCATGATCAGAACGCGTCGCCCGATCTCGCCGCTGAACAGCTCGCGATAGCCACCTTCGGGGGCGATGTGTACCGGTTCCTTGACCAACTCGGGAGCAGGCATCGGACGGCCGGTGCGCCGCTCCACCTTGGCTTCGATGGCGTCGAGGATCCTGGCGGCCTGATCCCCTTGTCCGTGTCCGGCCAGCCAGCGGGGCGACTCCGGCAGGCCTCGTCGCACGCGCCAGATCAACGCGGCACCGATCACGGGCACGAGCAGAAGCAACCTCCATCCCTCGATCCCGTCGATCCGCCGGTGCGCCAGCACCGCCGCGAGAATGCCCGCCACCGGAACAGCGGTGAACTGGATCGCCGTGCTGATCGCGAAACCCCGCCCTCTCAGCGACTTGGGCATCACTTCGGAAAGATAGGCATCGACGGCGACGATCTCGGCGCCAATGCCGATGGCGGCGATGAAGCGCCAGAGGCATATACCGATGGCATCGTGTTGCAGGCTCATCATCACCGTGGCTGCGGCGTACCAGATCAGCGAATAGGTGAAGATGGGTCTACGTCCAAAGCGATCGGACAGTGAGGAAACCAGTAGCGCGCCGACGAAGAGGCCGCCGAAGGTCGCGAAGGCCAGGCTGGCCAGGTCGGGCAAGCCGAATAGGCCATTTCGGCCGCTATGGAACACGCCCTCGCGGACCAGCATCGGAGCCAGAAGACTGGTCAGCGCCGTTTCATAAATTTCGAAAAAGGCACCGAATGATATGCGCGCGACCCAGCCCCACAGGGGCCGGCAGGAGGGAAGCCGGTCGACACGGGCCGCAATGGACGCGGGATTGGTTGCGCTCACGGGAGGTTGACGTGCATCAGCGGCGTAGACTGCTGACCGCCATGCATATCTCCGTCTCCCAATTCCATCGGCGATGACCGAGCTTCTCGCGAACGACCAGGAGCGACGATCATCTGCCTTGGCGGGGCGTTACCGTCCCCGTCCGATGCGCTCTCCGAGCCGACACGCCCCAGCACGCCGACGCCGCAATCTTGGGAGATGTGATCCGGCTGGTCAACCTTTACAGCATATGTATAGTGGTCGGATGGCTGACAGTGGCGAGTTCCTCGGGGCCCAGGAAGCGGCCGACATTCTTGGGGTCAGCCGCAACACGCTGTACGTGTATGTGGGGCGTCATGGCCTTCGCTCCCAGCCTGTGCCGGGCTCGCGCGAGCGGCGGTATTGGAAAGCGGACATCCTTCGCCTGAAGCACAGCGGTCGCACGGCCGACCGTTCACCGGGCGAACTGCGGCGAGAGAGCGCACTCACGCTCGTCACCGATGACGGTCCGTATTATCGTGGACGAAGCGCCATCGAGCTAGCAGGCTCCAGTTCGCTGGAGGAGGTGGCGAGCATCCTGTGGGCCCGTCCATCGGATGAGATCTTTACGGGCGATCCGCCCCGCACACCTGCCGCGTTCGACCAATGGACGAAACTTCTGGCCGCCGAAAGCAGCGTCGATCGCGCGCTCGGCCTGTTCCCGCGTCTCGAACAAGCTGATCTGCGCGCCTATGACCTGACCGTGTCCGGGATGGCGCGGACCGGAGCGGACGTGGTGCGCTGGATGACAGCCATCATCCTGAGGCAGAACAAGGCCCCCAGTGGCGCAATCCACCAGCATATCGCACGATCGTTGAAACTGGACGATGCCAAGGCCCAGGTCGTTCGTCGGTTGCTCGTGCTGGCGGCGGACCACGGGTTCGAGCCCGCCGCTTACGCCGTGCGTGCCGTCGCGAGCACGGGCGTTTCGCCTTGGCGAGCCGTTATGACCGGCCTGCTCGTCGTTCTCGGCCGACGAAGCGGCTTCGGTCGCTTCGAGACCATGCGCCTCTTCCTGTCCGAACTTGCCCAAGGTGATCCGGAAGGCTCGGTCGTGCGAAGACTGCGCGACGGCGACCCGGTTCCCGGGTTCGGATCGCGGCTTTATCCCAAAGGCGATCCTCGAGCGGCGACGCTGGTAGCGCATTGCGCCGAGGTCTTCCCCGACGATCCGAAGCTCAAGCATGTCCTCACGGCGAGTGCCGTCATGCTGGATGCGAAGGGGTTGCAGCCGGACTTCGCGCTGGCCTGTATGCTCGCCGGCGAACTGCTCGGCCCGCCGATCGCCGACTCGCTTTTCCTGATCGGTCGCTCGGTCGGGTGGATCGCCCACTCAATCGAGCAATATGCCGCCGGCGAGTTCGAGCATCTGGAAGGATTATATCTGGGGCCGTTGCCGGGTTCACGATCCGCCGTCCGCTGATCTGACTTGCTGCATCCGAGTCCGTGATTTTCACGGCACTCAGACGGAATGTCCGACGCCCGAAACCTACGGCTTTACAGTTTTCGTTAAGATTGACACCAACTTCGTTTCGCCTCAACTCCTGTCGCACAGAGCGGCCAATTAGCCGCCAGTCGTCAAGCGCTTCGGCGCAGGTGGGAGGATGGTATGAAACAGGTCGGGCGAAGCGCTTTGGCGCTCTCTTTGTGCATGGGATCCGCGACAATGGCTCAGGCGCAGCAAGCATCGTCCGGGCCCGTGACACCAGCACCCGTGGCCGCCCCGGCATCGACGCCGGACACGACGGGCGCTGCCCCGGCCGTTGATGCTCGCAGCACGGGGCAGGCGTCGAGCAACGGGCCGAGCGCGCCGCTGGAAGATATCGTCGTAACCGCTCAGAGGCGGTCCGAGAACCTTCAAAAGGTGCCGATCTCGGTGACCGCGATCACGGCTACCAAACTGGCCGCCGCCGGCATCACGACAACTACGGACCTTGCGGCGATCACTCCCTCCCTGACGCTGTCGGCGTCGCAGGGAAGCCTTGAGCCGCGCATCCGGGGCATCGGCAACAGCTCGGCCGGGCCTTCAGTTGAGAACTCCGTCGCGACCTACGTCGACGGCGTCTACATCGGCTTGGCGGCCAACTCACTGCAGAACCTTGAGAACATACAGCAGGTCGAGGTTCTTGACGGACCGCAGGGCACGTTGTTTGGCCGCAACGCGACGGGCGGGCTCGTTCAGATCATTACCAAGGATCCAAAGTCGACACTGAGCGGCAACGCCGACGTGAGTTTCGAAAATTATGGTCGGTTCCGGGGCGCCTTCTATGTCACGGGACCCGTGGTCGACAACATCGATGCCGACCTCGCCTTCTACGGCAGCCATCAGGGCAAGGGCTACGGCACGGACCTGGCGACCGGACAGTCAACCTACAAGACAAGTCACGACATCGCCGTGCGTTCAAAGATCCTCGGCCGGTTCGGTGAGGGCACGACAGTCCGACTGGCCTTCGATTATTCGGATACCCTCTCCTCGGATCCCGGTTTCTCCACCTACAACGGGCTCCAGCCCGTCCTCGGCCGGGTTCCTGCGCCAGTTCTTTCGACCCTCGTCACACATCCCTATGACGACGACGACAACAATCCGTTTCGACATTCGGCTATCGGGGGTGGCGCGAGCGCTCGGGTGGACCAGATCGTCGGGCCGGTGACGCTGACGAACATCGCCGCCTATCGTCGTGTTCAATATGATCAGTCCTTCGATGCGGACGGCTTGCCGGCTCAGATCGTCCAGCAGAGCTTTTCCCTCCACGATGAAGAAGTGACGGAAGAGTTCCAGATCGCGCCGACGCACGCCGGAAAGCTTCAGTGGATCGCCGGCGTCTTCTTCTACAACGACGAAAGCGGCTACGGCTATTTCGATACTGCGGTGGGAGCGCCGCCGAGGCAAAGCCAGAGCCTGTCCACGCCTAACTTCTCCGTGAGTTCGATCGCGGGCTATGGTCAGGCGACGTACGAGATTCTTCCGCAGACGCATCTGACGGGCGGGTTCCGCTACACCTACGAGAGCCGCACCGAGAGCGGCACGACCGGCACGATCAGCCCGGCAGGGATTTCGACGGTCACGCCGATCGCGTTCGCTCGCACCCATACCGATACGCCCACCTGGCGGGTCGCGCTCGATCACCAGTTCGGTCCGGACGTGCTCGGCTACATCTCCTACAACAGGGGGTTCAAGAGCGGCGGCTTCAATCCGTCGCTCGTGACGCAGCCGCCTTATCAACCCGAACGGCTCGACGACTATGAGATCGGCGAGAAGGCAACGATCCTCGGCGGTCGAGTCAGGCTGAACGCCGCCGCGTTCTACTATGACTACAAGAACATCCAGGTAAACACCTTCCTAAATGGCGTGGCGGTCATCTACAATGGTGCCGCCGCCCACGAATATGGTCTCGATGCCAGCTTCGACGTATCGGTCACGCCCGCTCTTCTTCTCACGGGTGGCGTGGTTCTGCTGCACGACCGTTTCACCAGTTTCGCCAACTCCGTCATTGCCACGGAAACGGCCACCGGCAGCACGGCGACGCATTTCGGTTCGGCCACCGGCAACCGGCTTCCCTTCGCGCCGGACGCGACTGCCAGCCTCGGGATCGATTACAAGCACGACATCGGGCCCGGGCGAGCCGACCTCTTCGTCAACGATCTTTACAATTCGGGTTACTACGGACAGCCCGACAATTTTCTTCATCAAGGCTCGTTCAATCAGCTGAACGCGTCGCTGGGATATCAGCCCAACAACTCGCCGATCAGCTTCAGGCTCTATGCTCGCAACATCCTCGACAAGAAGGTCGCGGAGTTCCTCGTCGTGGGTAGCACCGGTACCGCCGCGTCATACGCAGCGCCGGCGACCTATGGTTTCACCGTCGGGATCAAGTTCTAGGTGGGTTATGCCCGTGTGCCTGCAAGCCTGAGTACCGGCGGCCCAGTGTTCTTGGAGAAGCATCGCCTGACCACGGATAGCCAAGCCGTCACCTGCATGACCTTCTATGCCGGAGGCGTTACGAGGAAACGCCTGGCGCGCAGGTCATGCGAGGGCAGATTTTCATCGAGGTGCTCACGCCCGAGCGAGTTGTCCATCCCTACCCACTCGTCTTGATACACGGGGCGGGCGCAGACCGCGAACACCTGGCTAATGACCGTTTCGGTCGGCCGCCTTGACCTTTCGAAGTTGGGACATTCCAAATGACCTCTAGGCTATCGGACACCATCAACGTCTTGGTTCCCGTCGGAGCGCTCGGAACGGGCGTCCGCGAGCGCGACCTGGCTGCAGGTCTTGCCGGCGGCGCCCATGCGATCGCCTGTGATGCCGGCTCCACCGACAGCGGCCCAGCCTATCTGGCGACAGGTCTTCCCAAATATTCGCGGTACGCCGTGAAGGCCGATCTTCGAATCCTGATGCTCGCCCAAGCCAAGGCGAGCATTCCGCTTCTGATCGGATCGTGTGGCACTTCGGGTTGCGATGCGGCGCTCGACTGGACGCGCGACATCGCGCTGGAGATCGCGCGCGAGGAAGGCATCGCACCACGTATCGCACTTCTTTACTCCGAGCAGACACCGGAAACGATCGCGACGCTCGCTTCCGAAGGCCGAGTGACGCCGCTGCCCCCGATGGCGGCCGCCGAGCCGGAACTGTTCGCACGCTGTGACCGGATCGTCGCTTTGATGGGCCCCGAGCCGTATATCGCGGCGCTGGAAGGTGGAGCAGACATCGTGCTGGGCGGTCGGACGACCGACACGGCGGTCATCGCGGCGGTGCCGATCATGCGCGGTGCCGGCGCTGGGCCGGCGTGGCACGCGGGGAAGATCGCCGAATGCGGCGGCATGTGCACCACCAATCCTCGTGACGGCGGGGTGATGATCCGGGTGGGTGCGGATGCCTTCGAGATCGAGCCGCTGTCATCCGACAACCGCTGCGTCCCACAGACCGTATCGGCTCACATGCTGTACGAGAACAGCGATCCGTTCGAGCTGCTGGAGCCGGGCGGCGTTCTCAATGTTCGCGCCTCCTGCTACGAGGCGGTCGACGATCGCGTCGTTCGCGTCTCAGCATCGGCATTCGAGCCCCGGCCGTACACGATGAAGCTGGAGGGTGCCTCGGCTGGATCGTTCCAGACGATGATGCTGATCGGCATCCAGGACCCGACCGTCCTCGCCAATCTCGACACGTTCCTGGCGCAGATGGAGCACCACCTGTTGCAGCGTGTCCGATCGACATTGGGCGAGCGCGCGGGCGACTTTACGATTTCGCTGAGGGCCTATGGATGGAACGCGGTCTCGGGCATTGTGCTCGGCGATCCCGCAGTCGCTCCGAGGGAAGTCGGACTCATGTTCGTCGCCACCGCGAGCACGCAGGAGCAGGCCACCCAGATAGCCAAGACCTGCAACCCGATGTTCTTTCACATGCCGCTCCGCATCGGAACGGAACTGCCCAGCTATGCCTTTCCGTTCTCACCCGCGGAGATCGAACGTGGCGCGGTGTACGAGTTCCTGCTCAACCATGTGGTCCGGATACAGGACCCTCTCGAGCTCGTCCGGACGGAGTACCTGGAATTGGGAGTACTCGTGAATGCCTAAGCTGAAGGACGTCGCTCGGCACGTCCGTTCGAAGAACGCCGGTCCGTTCTGGATCACCATAGATATTTTCTTCCACAGCGACGACGACTTTCGGCGTTACGCGCCATCATCGGCGCTTGGAAGTGGGGCTGTCGGCGCACTTTACGGCGTTCCGGCACACCTGCTGAAACGTTTCGAGGTGCCGGAGCTGCTGGTAATTAAACTGTCCTACCCGCGCGAAACGCCTCAGGGTGGCGCGCTCGAAAGGGACATGCACGGCGGCCAGCAATATGTCCGGCTGCTGGATGTAGAGATGGACGCTGGTGATGTGCACGCTGTCACATGAGAGTTCGTGACGGAATGGCGCACACCCGTTTACCTCGCTAAAAGAGGCCGGAGCAACGTATGTGCCTTGCGTCGCACGCCCAATCTCGATGCGTTACGATACCTGTCAGGCCGGACGGATAGACGATGGGGAATGCCGTCTACAGACACTCGATCAGCATCGAGCCGTCCGACATCGATTTCATGGGCCACGTGAATAACGCGAGCTACCTGAAGTGGGTGCAGGATGCCGTGCTCGGTCATTGGCGCGGGTTCGCTCCGGCCGAGACGGAGGCCGCGCATCTGTGGGTCGCACTGAAGCACGAGATCACCTATCGCCGACCCGCTTTCCTGACCGACGAGATCACGGCCGTGGTCTCGCTTCAGAGCGTACGGGGGGTGACCGCGTTCTACGACACAATTATTCGCCGAGGCGAGGAGATCATCGCGGAGGTGAAGTCGCGCTGGTGTTGTCTCCACGCAGAGACGCGGCGTCCCGCCCGGATCACCACGGCCATGCTCGCCCACTTCACCGGTGCCGGTCGGTCGAGCGGCTGAGCGGCTGACCGGCTGAGCCCAACAGCTAGTACTCCCTCAGCTCCGTTTCCACCGTCTGCCGCCCAGCAGGTTCGCGGCGCCGAGGAGTAGAGTCAGGAGGTGGCGCGGTGTCGTGCGGTTCGCCTGTGGGGCTTACCAGACGGTCCGTTTCCCCCTGCTCATAGAACCGGACATGCGGATTTCCCTGCATCCGGCTCTCGGACAAAGCATCACGCCTTCACCCACGGCGCGCCCCGACCAAGCTGGGTCAGACGTACGAGCTCGTATTGCTCGGTAAGCGGTAAGCGTGGCGTGAAGGCCGCGGGTTACGCGGCTTGTGCAACCGGGTGATCTGTTGCGGGGTGCCAGTTCCACGGCATGAGTTCGTCCCAACGGCTGGCGGGCCAGTCGCCTGCGATCTTGGCGATGACGTCGGCGATGTAGGCCTGCGGGTCGACGCCGTTGGCCTTGCATGTCTGGATGACGGTGTAGAGCGCGGCGGCACGCTCGCCGCCGGCTCTAGAGCCGGCGAACAGCCAGTTGCGGCGACCAACGGCCATCACCCGTTCATTCTGCCCATGTCGGAGACGATCTGGAAGTTCATTATCGGTGGCATCCCTATTTCGGTCGCAAGCTTCGGGTGCTGCGGATCGAGCAGCGCGCGGTTGGGCGATACCACCATGTTGAGGGGACGGCCGGTGCGGTGCTCATCGTTCCGGCGTGGATGTTCGACGCGGCGACCTGCGCCGGCATGGCGATGGGGGTGCCCCAGGTAGACGTGCCCGCGCTCGGCGAACTGGCGCGTCTGGTCACACGCGAGAACGACCTCGCACACTCTCCGAACGGCGCTGGAGTCGTCGGGGAGAAAGGCGATGGAGCATTGTGGGAGACCAAGGCCGGGCGCGGGCCGACAGATGAGCCTGATGTTCGATGCCGACGGCCTGATCGGCCTCGATCCCGCCGATCGGGAGAAGGCCCTGACCGCCCTGGCGCGCATCCTGATGCAGGCTGCGGGACTGCGCCTCGAGGAGGTGCCCGATGACCGGCGCTGATATGCTTCCCGCGGCGGTGCTGAGCCGCAAGGCCGTCGTCTATGTGCGCCAGTCGACGCAGTCGCAGGTCATGACCAACCTCGAAAGCCAGCGGCGGCAATATGATCTTGTCGGGATCGCGCGGGAGCAGGGGTTCGCCCGCGTCGAGATCATCGACGACGATCTCGGCCGGTCGGCGAGCGGGACGGTCGCACGCCCCGGCTTCGACCGGCTGGTCGCTTGGCTGTGCGCGGGCGAGGTCGGCGCGGTGCTGTGCTTTGATGCCTCGCGGCTCGCCCGCAACGGGCGCGACTGGCACCATCTGCTCGAGCTGTGCGGGCTGGTCGAGGCGCGTCATCGACCTCGACGGCGTCTACGACCCATGTCACCCCAACGACCGGCTGCTGCTCGGCATGAAGGGCTCCATCAGCGAGTTCGAGCTGGGCGTGCTGCGCGCCCGGATGCTCGATGCGGCCAAGGCGAAGGCACGCCGTGGCGAACTGCGGCTGCCCGTGCCGTTCGGCTATATCTGGCATCGCGAGGCGGGCCTCGGCCTCGATCCCGACCTGCGGCTTCAAGAGGTGATCCGGTCGGTGTTCACCCGCTTCCGCGAACTCGGCCCAGCTTCTCGGACGAGGCGTCGAACTGCATCCGTCGCAGCCGGGCGATCTGCCCGCGCAGCGTGTCGATGAGCAGATCGCGGGCGGCGAGCGCGGCAGTGGCGCGGGCAAGCGAGGCTTCCAGCGCGGCGATCCGCGCGGTGGTATCAGACGGGGCAGCGGGCGCTTCCGACACACGGATTACATAGCAGATCTCACCCGGAAGGGCGAGCAGAACCCGCGCAAAACCGTCATTTTAGGGGACTGTCAGGATTTCCGTGTGTGGGCGGGCGGTTGAACATTACGCCGCCATGG
>NZ_CAXSHM010000038.1:21379-26750 GCF_964237335.1 uncultured Sphingomonas sp. | reverse complement strand
TGCCGGTGATCGCGCCGCCGGTGGCGGTCAGCGTCACGTCGCCCTGCGAGTCGAGGGTCGTCAGCCGGATGTCACCGCTGCCTTGGTTCAACAAGGTGGTCGCGGCGCGGTCGGTGTGCAGCAGGTCCGCGGTCAGCGTGCCCGTGCCGCCGGTGCCCGCGGTGAGCGCGATGCCGTAGACCGCCGCGGCGTCGTGGACGGTCAGGTCGCCCGCGGTGGTAACACGAATGTTGGAGCCGTCGTTACCGACATCCGCGCCGCCCGTGTAGGTCGCGCGCAGCGTCGTCAGGTTCGCAGATCCGGCGCTGATCGTGAGATCGTCGCCGACGGTCGCGTTGGTGAGCGTCACGAGGCCGGTCGCCGTGATGCCGACGCTGTTGGTGGCGGTAACGGCTCCCGCGCTCAAGTCTCCAGTGACCGTCGCGGTGATGCTGCCACCCGACGTCACAGCGCCCAGCGCGAACGATCCGCCGGCGATCGAGATCGGGCCCGTGGAGGTGAGCGTGCCACCACCCGTGAAGCCGGGCGTGTTGATCGTGATCGATTGCGGCGCATCGATCCGCGCCACCGGCACGATCCCGGAGGCGGTCACCTGCGCCGTGCTCGACGCGAACAGGCTGACCGGGGACGTCACCGTCGCGTTCGTCAGGTTGACCGCCGCGGGCGCGCCGATGCTGCCCGGCGCGGCCGGCGGATCGCCGCCCGAGATGTCGCGGCCGGCGGACAGGATGATCGCGCCATTCTGGATGCTCGCCGACGTCGCCGCCGCGAAGCCGAGCGTGCCCGACGCGAGCATCGTGATCGCGTCGTTGCGCGAGACCGCGACGAGGTAGATGCGGTGCGGGTCGCCGGCACCCGTGCTCGCCGGACCGGTCGTCGTGCCGGTGTGCTGCAGGATGTCGCTGCTGGCGGTCGCGCCCGTCTGGATGGCGATGGTGAAGAGCCCGGCGTTGAACGTCAGATCGACGCTGTCCGCCGCGACATAGGCGGCCGATCCGTTGACGTTCACTGTGCCACCCTGGGTGATCCTGGGCGAGACCACGGCGATGTAGCTGCCGGGCTGGGGCGCGGTGATCGTCGCGCCGTTCGCGATCAGGACCTGCGCGCCTGCGTTGCCGGCGCGCAACTGGATCTGGCCGCTGCTGCCGTAAAGCTCGTTGTTGGTGCCGATCGCGATCGGGTTGGCGGTGAGCAACAGGCTGCCGACGTCGAGACGCGCGTCCGCCCCGATGATCAGCCCGCCGGGGCTGTAGAACCACAAGGTGCCGCCGTTGACGGTCGTGCCGCCCTGATAGCCGTGGATGATCCCGTCGAGCGTCACCGAGCGGGTCGTGTCGCTCGGCATGATCCGGTTGAGGATCGTGTATCCCGCGCCGATCGTGGGGGTGCTGGTGAACGTCGCGACATTGCCCTGCGGCAGGAAATTGACCGTGCCGGTGCCGGTCGTATCGCTCGGCGTCCAGTCGATGATCGCGGTCGGCCTCAGCGCGGTGATCGTCTCGACGCCCGGAGTGGTCCGGTCGAACGTCACGGTGCCGGTCGCGACCGCGATCGGCGTCCCCTGGAAGGCCTGCGCGCGGGCCGGCCCCTCCGCTAGCCCCGCCGCCAGCCCGATCCCCGTCGCGCAGCCGGCGAGGAGGGCGTATCGCACCATGTGGCGGCTGCGGAGATCTAGCATGCGATGTTCCAGCGAGCCGGAGGAAGACGAGGGGGCGTCAAGGGTCTCATCGCCGTGCCACGAACTGGGCGGTCAGGCTGAACAGCACGCGAAAGCCATGGTCCTGCCCCGGCAGCGGCGTCTCGCCGATCGGCTTGGTCAGCATCAGCTCGGCGCGCGCATGGTCCGCGAGCGCGAAGCGTCCGCCGCCGCCGACCGTCACGACGCGCTGGATGCGGTAGACGCTGGTGATCGGGCCAAGCGTCCAGACCCGTGCCATGTCGACGAAGGCGAACGGCTGAACACTGAGCGTCCGCACCCGCGGCACCGCAAGCGGCGCGAGCCGAAGCTCGGTCTGCGTTCCGAGCCCGCTGTCGCCGGTCAGCGCGCCGGGATCATAGCCGCGCCCGACCGTGTAATTGCCCGCGGTGAACTGCTCGAAGCTGAGCAGCGGATCGAACGCGATCTGCGCGCGGGGGCTGACCGCGAGCGTCAGCGAGGGCAGCAGGCCCACGCTGACGCTGCCGCTCGCGCGGATCAGCGTTGCCTGCGGATCGGCGTCGAGGCGGCTGATCGACGGGACGGCGGCACAGCCAAGGTACAGGGGCGCGGCGCCGCACCGGTGACTCGCGCCCAGCCCGGCGATGCCCTGCCGCAGCTCGATCGCGCCCGCCGCCCGCCAGCGTGGCGCCGCGCTCAACGCCGCGGCGTCCGAACTGGCGGCGGGATCGCTCGCGTCCACGTCGAGCCGCAAGTACAGCATCCGCAATTGGTCGTCGGTGAACGGCAGGCCGCCGAAGCGCAGCGTCTGGCCGATCACGTCCAGGCCGCCCGCGGCGCGCAGCGTGAGCGCCTGGCGCCGGACCAACGGATAGCTTGCCTCGATCGTCGCGATCAGCGTGCGCGCACGCACCGGATCGCCGCCGCCGATGTCGGGCCGGGTTATCGCATAGGTGGCACGCGTGCCGAGCGTCAGGCCGCTGGCGCCGGGGCGGATGTCCCACGAGCCCTGGACGACCGTCTGCTCGCGGACATCGGCGGTGTTGTAGACGCCGATGATGGCGCGATCGCCGAGTCCCAGCAGGTCGTTCGCCTGGACGCTGGCGAGCACGGAGGTACGCCCGACCGCGCTCGATCCGTAGTTCTGGATGTTGACGCTCGTGACGAACGGGGTGCGGACGACGGTGACGTCGCCGACGACCTCCCCCGGCACCGTGCCGGCGGAGCGGAGCGTCAGGTGAACGTCGAACCCCGGCAGGTCACCGGCGAGCAGCAGCGCGCGTTCGGCTACCTTCTGGTTGAACGGCCCATCGCCCTTGAGACGCTCAAGATAGCCCGCGAGCCGCTGCTCGGCGTGGCCCGCGTTGCCACGGACGTGGACGGCGACGAGACGCGCCATGAGGACGCTCAGCCGGATCGTGCCGTCCACGATCCGCTGCGGCGGCACCTGCACGGCGGCGAGATAGCCTTGGCGCCGCAGGATGGTCGCGGCCGCGTCGCGTATCTCGCAGATCGTGGAGAGCGGCACCTTCTGGCCCACGAGCGGGCGCCAGGTCGCATCCAGACTGGCAGGATCGACCGGGCCGAGCTGGTCGAACACCACTTTCGTCAGCGTCACCTGCACGCCAGCGAAGCGCGGCGCGTCGAGCGGGCAGGGCGAGCGCTCGATCCCGCCCGAGATCGTCAGCCGGGTGCGCGGCGCCGTGTCGGTGGGGACCGGAACGCGCTCCACCTCCGTCCGGTTGGGCGGCGCGACCTGTTGCACCGCTGCGCCGGGTGTCGGCGCGACCTGGGCACCGGCCGGCGCGGCGACGACCAGCAGCCCGGCCGCGTAGCGTCGCCAGCCTGGCCCCCTGCGCCTGATCGGAGTTACCGGCATCCGGCGCCTAGCTCGCCGCCGCGCCGGTGGTCGCGATCATCACGTCGACCTGCGCCTGGCAGCCGTGCGCGATCAGGCCCTTGGCGAGTTCGGGCAGGTCGGTCGGGGGCGCCGCCATCAGCTGGAACGCGATCGGCACGGGTGCCGCCTTGGCGCTGCCCGCCTGGGTGACGCGGTAGCTTCTGTCCGCCGCGACCGGCAGCGTCGTCGGCCAGGGCTGGGTCGTCTGTCCCTTGATCCACGCGACGGTCGCTGTGCTCCCGTCCGCGCCGACGATCGTGGAGGAGCCAGCGGCATCCGCCGCGCCGCGCCACAGGGTGACGGATCTCGGATCGACGACGCAGACGTTGCCGGCCGCCGCGACGTCGACGAGGAAGATGTTGGGTCTGACCGCCGGCGTACCGGTCGGCAGGTTGCGCACGGCTCCGACCCGGTTGCGCCGGTCCGCCGTGTTGCTCGCCAGCGTGATGAGGCTGGAGCCGGCGGCTGTTGCGCTACCGACGGCTGGGAAGGTGCCGGGCCCGGAGACGGTGCGGGTGCCATGGGCGTCGAGCAGGACGATCTGATCGCCCCGCTGGAGTACGATGCGCGCGCCGTCGGGCAGGCTCTTGCCCGCGGCATAGCGCGGCGCGGACGGACCCGACGCGCGGATGACGACCACATCGGCGAGCGCGGGCGCGGCGGCGGCGAGGATCGCGACGGCGGCGAGGATTGGTCTAGTCGAGCGCATTATGGCCTCCTGGTCCGGCGGTTCGAAGACGGTCCGCCAATCGGGCGAGCGCGGCATCGCCCGGCTGGGCGGCGGCGCGGCGGTCGAGCACGGCCAGCGCGTCGAGGTCGCCCGCGTCGAACCGGTCGATGACGGCGGCGATCGCGGCGGCATCGGCCGGCGGCAGGTCCGGCACCGGCTCGAACACCGCGATCGGGGTCGAGCGGCCGCGCACGGCGACCCGCCCCATCGGGCGCAACGGCGCGTCCGTCATCCGGGACGCCGCCTCGCCACTGACCAGCGCGCGTGTCATCAGCGTCTTGTTCGCGCCTTCCAGCCGGGCGGCGGCGTTCATCGCGTCGCCCAGCGCGGTGTACTGGATGCGGCCCTCGCCGCCGAAATTGCCGACGATCGCTTCGCCGCGGTGCAGCCCGACGCGCGTGCGCCCGATCGGCGGCACGCCGTCCGGCGCGTCGCGGCGGAACGCCTCGCCGGCCTCAACCATCGCCATCGCCGCCGCCAGCGACCGGTCGCCATCGTCCGCCCGCGCGATCGGCGCGCCCCAGAAGGCGACGACCGCGTCGCCGACGAACTTGTCGATCGTGCCGCCGTGATCGAGGACGACGTTGCTGAGCGTGTCGAGATAGCGGTTGAGCAACGTCGCCGTCGTCTCGGGCGCGATCGCGTGCGTCAGCTTGGTGAAGCCCTCCAGGTCGCTGAAGAGCGCGAAGATCGTGCGGCGTTCGCCGTGGAGCTTCAACTGATCCGGGTCGCGCAGGATCGCGTTGGCGACGTCGCGCGGCAGGTAGCGGCCGAGCGCCCCCTGCGCGAAGCGGCGCTGCTCCGATCCCATCGCCCGCGCGGTCGCCGCCGCCGCACTGTACGCGAGCGTCCAGCCCATCAGCCATCCGAACGCCGGCAGTCCCTGGGTGTCGACGCCCGATGCCTGCATCCCGAACGGCAGCAGGACGATGACCGCCAGCGGCGCGCCCAAGACGACCGCGAACCGCCAGCCGCCGAGTTCCACGACCCCCGCCGACGCGCCGATCGCCACCACCAGCAGCGCCAGCACCCACAAAGTGAGGGGCGACAGGGGCACCGGCGGCCGGCCGGACAGCCGTTGCGC
>NZ_CAXSHM010000038.1:0-21369 GCF_964237335.1 uncultured Sphingomonas sp. | reverse complement strand
TCAGCTTCGTCAGCGGCGTATCGAACCGATCGGTGTCGGTGATCTCGCCGCCGACCAGCACCCGCCGCCCCGCGATCTGGCTGCGCAACGCCGCCGCGCCCGCGTCGCTGTCGAACAGGTCGATGGGCAGCGATTCGAACACCGGGCGATCCGCTGCGGCCGGCAGACGGAAGGCGATGCTGCGCGCGACCGCGGCATGCGGCGCGCCCGGCGTCATCAGGTCGGCGAGCAGCGGCGGCAGTTCGTCCGGCCGCGCGGGCCAGCTGCGGATCACGCCGTCCATGTCGGGCTGGAGGAGGATGCTCGCCGGGCGCACCTGCGTGCCGCGCAGCGCCTGCGCGATCCGACGCTCGAACTGCTCCTGCCAATACAGCACTGCGCCCTCGTTGGTGGCGTTGGTCGCGAACGCGAGGAAGGTCGGCGTCCGCATCGCGCGCAGGGCGGCGATCAGTTGCGGGTCCTCGGGCTCGGGCTGGTCGACGAGGATGTCGATGCCGATCCCGGTCGCCCCCAGCGCGTCGATCCGGCGGAGCGCGCGGGCGAGGAGCGCGCGGTCGAGCGGGGAACGCCGTCCGGTCTTGGCGAGCGTGTCGTCGTTGAAGACGACCATCACCACGCGTGGGTCCTGGTCGACGCGCGGCGCCGTCAGCACGACGCGCGTGTCGTACATCGCGCGCTCCGCATCGGCCGCCAGCGGCACGTGCCAGGCGAACCGGGCGGCGAGCAGCGCCGCGACCAGCAGGACGAAGGCAGCGATCAGGCGGACCCGGCCGATGCGCCGGGCCAGCGCCCGGATGCGCGTTGGGCGGGTCATCGCGGCTGCAACACGGGCTGCCGTCCGTCGCCGATCAGCGCGAAGCCGGCCCAGTAATAGGGGTGCGACGTCGCGGGCACGTCCATCAGCCGGCGCTGGGACGCGCGCAGCGCGGTGGCGGCGGCCGTTCCGCGGGGGGCGGTGAACAGCCCGGCCACGAGCTGCTCGGTCGCGCCGAACGTGTCGGGTGCCGGCCAGTGGCTCGCGAGCACCGACCGGGCGCCGGCGCCGATGAACGCCCGGACCAGCCCGTCGAGCGCGCTGCCGCCGCCCGTCTCGACGCCCGCCGCCCGCGTCGCCGCGACGTCCGCCGATCCGGCCGTGTCGCACGCCGACAGGATCACGAGGTCGGCATCGAGGTGCAGCCGGTAGATCTCGGCGAAGCTCAGCAACCCGTCCGATCCCGCGCCGCCGAACGAGGTCAGCAGCGCAGGCTGCGCCGGACACTCGCTGCGCGGCGCGACGAGCAGGCCGTGGGTCGCGAAGTGGACGATGCGGTACTTCGCCAGATCGTCGCGGCCGATGATGTCCGTGTCGGTGAACTTCGCCTCGGTCAGCACCTGGCCGTTGCCCGCGCCGACGATCCGCTGCGCGGTGAGCAGCTCGGCGGCCGCGACCGGATGGCTCCACGAGCCGAGCGGCCAGCGGCAATCGACCAGCGTCGCCGGCGGCGTGTAGCTGGTGAGTTGGAGGAACGGCGGGACGGGCGCGTTCTGGCCGAAGCCCAGATAGGTGCGGGGCGCCTGCGACGCCGGCGTCCGGCGCAGGTCGCGGAACGCGCGCGCGGACAAGGCGACGCTGACATCGTCGTCGCGGCCGAGCCAGGCGATCCCGGTCAGGTCATAGGGATCGCCGCCGGGCGCTGCCGTCCGCGCGCGATACCGGTCCACCCCGGCCTGATCGGCGATCAGCAGCGTGACGGGCAGGCGGAGCATCGCGCCGTCGGGCTCGACGATCAGGTGCCCCGCGCGCGGCAGGTCGGCGGCGGCAGGCCCGGCGAGCGCGACGTACAGCGCGCGGGCCGCCCCCGTGTCGAACGGCCGGGTGACGGTGGCGTCGCCCTGCGCCAGCGCGACCGAAGCGCGGATCGCGTCCACGCGCGCGCCGAGCCCGTCGGGCGTCAGCGGCACCCTCCACGCGCGCATCGCGCCGGGCGTCACCAGCAGCGCATAGATCGACGGCCCGACGACGCTCAGCTTCCAATAGCTCTCGTCCGGCTGCAGCACCGCGCGCAGGTCGGCGAGCGACAGCGGCTGGGTCGCGATCGCGCGATAGGCGGGGAAGCGCGCGAGCTGCGCCTGGGTGGCGACCTGCTCGCCCTGCACCAGCACGAGCTGCGCACGGTCGGCGGCGATGCCTTCGCGGTCCGCCGGGGTGGGCGCGGGGAGCGCCGCCAGCCGCGCGAGTTCGAGCTGCAGCACGTTCACCCGCCGCGTCTCGTTGAGCGACTGGCGGAACAGCCGGCTCGCCTCGCCGCCGCCGCCCGACAGTTCGCGCGCGAGCGTCGCCTGCGTGTCGGCCACCCCTGGGCGCAGCAGCACCTGCGACGCGGCGAACAGGTCGTTGCCGAGCGGAGGTTGGGCCGGCAGCCGCTGGACCAGCAACCGGAAATATGGCTCCAGCAGATCGGCGAACCCGCCCGACGCGCCGCCCGCGGCGCCGAGCGACGCCACGACGTCGCGGTACAGCGCGATCGCCTCATCGACCTTGCCGTGGCGGCCAAGAAAACCCGCCAGCCGCGCCGAGGCGGCGTCGAAGGCGATCGAGTCCGGATATTCGCCCGCCACGGTGTCGCGTGCTTCGCGCAGGAACCGCTCGGCGGCACCGACCTGCCCGGCGTTCTCCGCCAGGGCGGCGCGTTCGGTCATCACCTCCGCGCGCAGCCGCGCGACCGAGGCGACGCGCCCCTCGCGGAGGCCGTCTAGCGTGGCGGTCGCCCGATCGAGTGCCGCGGACGCTGCGGCGGGCTTGCCCTGCTGGCGAAGGATCGACCCGCGCAGCGCGTCCGCCTGCGCATCCAGCACCGACGCGCGTTCCGACGGCGTCAGCCCGGTGTCGCGACCGACGCCGAGCTGTGTCGCCAGCGGCAGGCGCCCGTTGAGCGCGTTGGCCATGTCCCGGTCGATCTCGCCGGCCACCGCGGGCACGGCGCGGATCGCGAGCGGCGCGTCGAGCATCGTCAGCGCGCCCGCTCGGTTGCCGCGGTTCATGAGGTCGAGCGCGCGATCGTTGCGTTGCTGGCGCAGCGACACCGGATCGCTGGGAAGCGTCAGTGCGGCCTCGGCGAACAACGTCTCCGCCTCGTCGAAACTGCCGAGATCGGACAGCTGGAGCGCCCGGTTGACCAGATACTCGCCCCGGTCGGTCGCGGTGGCCGGCGCGCCTGGACCCGTCGCCGTACGCTGGAGCAGGGTCGCGAAGAATTGCGAGGCTTCGGCGTAATTGCCGCTGTTGTTGCGCCGGTATCCTTCCGCCATCGCCAGCGCCGGATCGAGGCTTCCCGCCTGCACGCGCGCGAAGCTCGCCGTGTCGCCCACGTTGGTCAGCGCGATGGTGATGGGCCCGTCGACGACGCGATCCGCCACCAGCGTCCGCAGCCCGAGCTCCAATGCGGAGCGATAGCCGCTCAGCCCTTCCGCATCGTACAGCGTGCCGCGGTGCGTGGCCGACAGCACGTCGTAGAACACGCCGCCCGGCGCGGCGCAGCGACGCACGGAGACGCGGCCGACGTCCTTCAACGCCGTCTCCGGCTCGTCATGGCAGCCGGTCAGCCCGGTGCGTGTCCCGGTGAGGCGGCTCGCCGCCCGATCGCCGTCGTCACGCAACGCATAGAGCCTTCCGACCGGCGCGGCGGCGTCGCGGCAGACGAGGTTGTACGCGCGGTCGAACAAGCCCGACGCCGCCCTGTCGGCGGCGCTGCGCTGAGCCTGGCACAGCGTGTCGCCGCTGGTGCCTAGGCGGAAGCTGTCGACCATGCTGGGGCGGACCCGCGCCTGCTGCACGACCGACGCGCCGCCGGACGCATCGCCGCACAGGGCGGCGAGTAGCGGCAGGGCACGGATCGGGACGGACCACCAGCGCATCGTTCATGCCGCAGCGGCGGCTCCCCTCGTTTCGCTGCGAAAGGGGTACAGCGCGTCCGAAACCCCGCAACCGGCATCCGGGCGAGCGCCGGTTGATCGCCCAACAAGTCGGGAAATGTCGTGATTTGCCCGACCGGCCCCGGCGCTAGTGCCGCGCGCGCCGGCGCAGGACGCCGCCGACCGCCTCCTTGGCGGCGGCGGTGACGACGAACGCCTTGGGGTCGATGCGATGCACCAGGTTGCTCAGCCGCCGGACCTCGAGGCGGGTCACGACCGTCGAGATGATGTCCACCGGGCGGCTGACGTGGAAGCTGCCCGGCAGGAAGCCGCGCTCACCCTTGTACACGGTGATCCCGCGGCCGAGCTCCATCACGAGCGCGCGCTTGATCGCGTCGCTCTCGCCCGACACGATCGTGACGCTGGTATATTCCTCGAGCCCCTCGACGACGTAGTTCGTGGTGCGGGACGCCGCATAATAGGTGAGCGTCGAATAGAGCGCCGATTCCAATCCAACGAGCGCGGCGGCGATCAGGAATATGAGGACGTTGAACGCCAGGATGATCTCGCTGGTGGTGAAGGCCACGCGCTTGCCCGTGTAGAGCGCCAGCACCTCGATGCCGTCGAGCGCCGCGCCGCCGCGCATCGCCATCCCCATGCCGAGGCCCAGGAACACGCCGCCGAAGATCGAGACCAGCAGCCGGTCCGACGTCACGATCGGGTAAGGCACCACCAGCAGGCACAAGCCGAGCACCGCGACGCTGAGCAGCGTCTTGATCGCGAAATCCTGCCCGATCAGTCGTGCCCCCAGCATGATGAAGGGCAGGTTCAGCGGCACGATGAGATAGGCGATGTTGAGCCCATACGCCTCGCGCAGCAGCAGTGACGCGCCGGTCAGGCCGCCGTCGAAGAAGTGGTTCGGGATCAGGAACCCCTTGAGCGCTAGTCCGGAGAAGGACACGCCGACCAGGCAATAGCCCAGGTCGGCGAGCCAGGTCATCGGCGAGGTAACCGGTCGTTGGTGCCCGTCGGTCATGCTGCCTCGCGTGCGATGGATGGGTTCGGCGATGGCCCCGGCATAGCTGCGCCAGCGCGGCGGGAAAGTCCCTGTCGCCGCATGTCGCGCCCGCTTTCGCCTCGTGCCGCCTCGTGCCCGGATTTGTCGTGACGAAGCGCGGCGGGCGCGCTGGTAAATATGTCGGAACGGCAAGTCCTCGTCACCGCCGGTGACCGTGCGCGTGCCGACAGGGGCCGGGCAGCCCGATCCTCACCGCCGCGTGAGCCGCTGTTCCGCCCAGCCAAGGGGAAGAGTCGCGATGAAAATGACCGCTTCTAGAGACCGCAGGCCGCTGATCGTCGCGGCCGTCATCCTGCTGGTCGCCATCGCGGCCTATGCGATCGGCCGCGTCTATCCGACGCGCGGGCCGATGGCCGGGACGATCGTCCCCGCCGACCGCTACGTCTCGAGCCAGGTGGGCGCGGGCGATGTCGCGCTGGGCGACACGTCGGTGCCGCAGCTGATGCAGACGGACGCGTTCGAGGTGATGGTGAAGAACCCGAGCTTCCGGGCGCTCGCGTCCGATCCGGGCTTCTCGGCGCTCGCGCAGAACAGCCAGGCGATGGCCGCGATCGCCGCCAATCCGAAGGCGTTCGCGGCACTGGCGCATGACGCCAACGCGTTCCAGGCGATGCTGGGCGCGGCGGGCGCGACCGCGGCGGGGATGCGCGCGGCGTCCGCGATGAACGCCAGCGCCTTCGCCGCGATGGCGAGCAACGCGCAGGCGTTTGCCGCGATGGCCTCCCAGCCGCAGGCGTTCGCCGAGATGGCGTCGCACCCGCGCGCGTTCGCCAGCATGGCCGCGCACCCCGACGCGTTCCGGGCGATGGCGATGAACCCGCAGGCGTTCGCCGCCTACGCCTCCAACATCCCGGCGTTCGAGGCCGCGGCACGCGCCGGCACCGTGCCGGCGATGGCGGCCGCGGCATCCGCGTTCCAGGCGCTGGCCAGCGACCAGCAGGCGATGGCGGGACTGAGCGCCGAGCCGCAGGCGTTCTCGGGCATGGCAAGCCAGGCGGCGGCGTTCCAGTCGCTCGCGCGCGACGCGCAGGCGTTCCAGGCGGCGGCGAACGTCCAGGCGATGGCGGCGATGCGCGCCGACTCCGCCGCGTTCCGCGCTGCGGCGCAGGATGCGGCGGGCCTGTCGGTCATGGCGCGCTCGGCGCAGGCCTTCGCGTCGCAGGCGGCCGCAGCCGGCATGACGTCGCAGGCGATGAGCGCCCAGATGGCGTCGGCGATGGCCGGCAACGCGCAGGCGTTCGCGCAGATGGCGTCTCAGCCTCAGGCGTTCGCCGAGATGGCGTCGCACCCGCAGGCGTTCGCGAGCATGGCCGCGCATCCCGAAGCGTTCCGGGCGATGGCGTTGAACCCGCAGGCGTTCGCCGCCTATGCGTCCAACGTCCCGGCGTTCCAGGCGGCGGCGATGCATGCCAGCAGCATGGCGGCGATGGCGAGCCAGGCTTCGGCGTTCCAGGCGCTGGCCAGCGACCAGCAGGCGATGGCGGGGCTGAGCGCGGACCCGCAGGCGTTTTCGGCGATGGCGAGCCAGGCGGCGGCGTTCCAGTCCCTCGCGCATGACGCCCAGGCGTTCCAGGCGGCGTCGAGCGCGCAGGCGATGGCGGCGATGCGGGCGGACGCGAGCGCGTTCCAGGCGGCGGCGCGCAACGCGGCCGGGCTGGCGTCGATGGCGCGTGCGGCGCAGGCGTTCTCGGCCCAGGCGACGGCGGCCAGCCTCGCCGCCCATGGCGTGGGCGCGATGAGCGCGCAGGCGATGGGCGCCATCGCGCAATATCCGCAGGCGTTCGCGCAGATGGCCGCCAACCCGCAGGCGTTCGCGCAACTGGCGCAGCAGCCCCAGGCGATGGCGGCGCTCGCCAGCAACGCGCAGGCGTTCCAGGCGCTGGCCATGCAGCCGGCGTTCGCGGCGCTCGCCAGCAGCCCGGCGTTCGGGGCGATGCTGCACGACCGGTCGTTCGCCAACGCGGTCGCGGCGCAGTAAGCGAGTGGAGGGCTCGCGCGCGCCGACACTGCCGGGTCGAAGGTCGGCGTACCATCCGGACAGGCGGCGGCGACCATGGCCGGGGTGGATGGTGGCGGCGGCATCGCTCGCGCCGGCGCCGGGGGTGGCGCAGGTCATCCCCGCTCCGGCGCCTGCCGCGCCGCCCGTCACGACCATCACCGAACCCAAACTAGCCCTGCCCCCGGCCACGTCGGCCGACCCGGCCCTGCCGTCGGTGCCGGCGCCCAACCCGGCACCCGGCCCCGCCGACGACGCGCACAAGACGCCCAACCTTCACCTCTCAAGGTTACAGACGCCCGACCTGTCGCTGCTCTATTTCGATCCGGGGCAGACGTATCTGACGCCCTATGTCGCGCGCGCGTTCGAGAACGCCTTCGCCTATCACCGCAAGCGGTTCGGCTGGACGCCGTGGGACCGCACCACCGTGCTACTCAAGGACTTCTCGGACTATGGCAATGCGGCGGCGCGCTCGTCGCCCAACAACGCGATCCTGCTCGACGTCGCGCCGCTGGCGCAGACCTACGAGACGTTCAGTCCCGGCGAGCGGTTCTACACGCTCAACAACCACGAGCTCACACACGTGGCGACGATGGACGTGTGGGACGCGCACGATGCGGGCTGGCGGCGGTTCCTGCACGGTAAGCCGATGCCAGTCGCCGAGCATCCCGAAACGATCTTCTACAACTACATGGCGACGCCGCGCGTCAACGTGCCGCGCTGGTATCTGGAGGGCAGCGCCGTCTTCATGGAGACGTGGATGGCGGGCGGCCTGGGGCGCGGGCAGGGCGGCTATGACGAGATGGTGTTCCGCGCCAAGGTGCGCGACCAGGTGCCGCTGTTCTCGCCGCTGAAGCTGGAGTCCGAAGGCACGGCGATCGACTTCCAGGTCGGCGTCAACGACTATCTCTACGGCACGCGGTTCATGAGCTGGCTGGCGCTCACCTATTCGCCGGACAAGGCGGTGCAGTGGTGGCGGCGTGACCAGGGCAGCGCGGGCTATTACGCGACGCAGTTTCGGCACGTCTTCGGCAAGTCGCTCGACGACGCCTGGCACGACTGGACCGCCTGGGAACAGGGCTTCCAGGCGAAGAACCTCGCCGCGCTCGCACGCTATCCGCTGACGCCCGTCACGCATCTGGTACCGCACGGACTCGGTTCGATCTCGCGGACCTTCTACGATCCCAAGACCAACAGCCTGATCGGCGCGTTCCGTTATCCAGGTGTCCTGCCGCATGTCGGAGTGCTGTCGCTGACGACGGGCAGGATCAGGCGGCTCGCCGACATCAAGGGCGCGATGCTCTACAACGTCACCTCGCTCGCCTATGATCCGGACGCGCGCGAGGCCTATTACACGGAGGACAATTACGCGCTGCGCGACATCGTCGCGATCAACATCGACACCGGCAGGCGCCGCACGCTGCTGCGCGACGCGCGGATCGGCGATCTGGTGGTCGATCCCAAGGACAAGGCGATCTGGGGCATCCGCCACGAGAACGGCTTCTCGACGCTGGTCCGCATCCCCAGACCCTATGCGGGGTACAACCAGGTTCACACGTTCGACTTCGGCACCACGCCGTTCGACCTCGACGTGTCGCCCGACGGCTCGATGATCGCGGCGTCGGTCGGCGAGATCGACGGCGCGCAGACGGTGCGGGTGTGGCGCACCGAAGGGCTGACCCCGGGCACGCCGCTGTCGGAGGCCGCGCATCTGGCGCTGGCACCTTCCACGCCCGAAGGCTTCGTCTTCGCGCCCGACGGCAAGTCGATGTACGGCACGGCCTATTATACCGGGGTGTCGAACGTCTATCGGTTCGACATCGCGTCGGGTCAGGCGACGGCGGTCAGCAACGCCTCCACCGGTTTCTTCCACCCGCTGCCCCAAGCGGATGGCTCGCTGATCGTCGACGAGTTCGCGGGCGACGGCTTCACGCCCTCGCGCATCATGCCGGTGGCGCGCGATAACTTGGGCACGATCGCGTTCCTCGGCACGCAGGTGGAACGCGCGCATCCCGAGCTGAAGGACTGGGGCGCCGGGTCGCCCGCGCGCGTGCCGCTCGACGCGATGATCACCGCCCGCGACCATTATGTGCCCACCAAGGAGATGCACCTGGATGCCGCCTATCCGGTGATCGAGGGGTATAAGGGCAATGTCGCGGTCGGGTACCACGTCACGCTCGAGGACCCGCTGCAGTTCCACCAGCTCCAGGCGACCGTCAGCGTGTCGCCGCTCGGCAGCCTGCCGACGGGAGAGCGGTTCCACGTCGACCTGCGCTACAAGACGCTCGAATGGGACCTGCGCTACTGGCACAACAGCGCCGACTTCTACGACCTGTTCGGGCCGGTGGAGCGCAGCCGCAAGGGCGACGCGGTCATTGTCGGGTACAAGAAGGCGAAGATCTACGACCCGCCGCGCCAGCTCGACGTGTTCGGCCAGGCGGCGGTCTATACCGGGCTCGACCGGCTGCCCGACGCGCAGAACATCCGGTCCGGCTTCGGCACGCTGGTGACGGGGGAGCTGGGCGCGAAATACTCGAACGCCAGCAGCTCGCTCGGCGCGATCGACCATGAGAAGGGGGTGGGCTGGAACGCGATCGTCGACGGTTCCTACGCGCAGGGGGACTTCTTCCCTGACTTCCACGCGGGCGGCCAGATCGGCCGGCCGCTGCCGCTGCACAATGCGTCGCTATGGCTGTACGCCGATGCCGGCATCGCGAGCGGAGACCGGACGAACCCACTCGGGAGCTTCTATTTCGGGTCGTTCCGCAACAACTATGTCGATGATCGCAGCGTCAAGCGCTACCGCGAGCTGGAGAGCTTCCCCGGCTTCGACATCGACGAGATCGCCGCGCGGCGGTTCGCCAAGGCGACGGGCGAGCTAAACCTGCCGCCGATCCGCTTCGCGGAAGTGGGCACGCCCAGCTTCTTCCTCGCCTCCGTGCGCCCGGCGCTGTTCGCGGGCGTGTTGGCGACGGAGCAGGCGAGCGGTGCGCATCCGATCTATGCCGACATCGGCGGCCAGATCGATCTGAACTTCACCGTCGCGCTCAGGCTGCCGATGGTGCTGTCGGCCGGGATCGCCGGAGGGTTTCGCGACGGCGCCTATCGCCGGACCGAGCTGATGATCTCGCTGAAGATCCTGTGACGCGCGCGCGGGCCGCGATCCGGTGACGGGCCTGCTGACGCTCGACGGGTTGGTGGCGATCGCGCCCGTGCTGATCCTGCTGCTGCTGTTCGAGTGGCTCGACGTGTTCCACCTGATGGGCTGGCGTGAGACGGCGGGCGTCCTGCTGCTCGGCGCGCTGGCGGGGATCAGCGCCTATCCGGTCAGCGGACGCCTGCTCGACGCGATGCCGATGGGCTTCTCGTTCTACAGCCGGTTCGTCGCGCCGTGGATCGAGGAGGCGCTGAAGGGCGCGGCGATCCTGGTGCTGTTCGCGCGCAACCGGATCGGGTTCAAGCTCGATGCCGCCATCTCGGGCTTCGCGGTGGGCGCCGGCTTCTCGGTGGTGGAGAACGTCTTCTACCTCGAACGCTTCGGCCATCTGGCGCTCGGCGTGTGGATGGTGCGGGGGCTGGGCACCGCGATCATGCACGGAGCGACGGGCGCGACCTTCGCGATCGCGGCACACCAGCTCAACGAGCGCGACGCGCGGCGGCCGGGGGTGCGGTGGCGCCTCCATCCCGCGCACTATCTGCCGGGTTACCTCGTCGCGGTCGCCGAGCATGTGCTGTTCAACCAGTTCCCGGACCGGCCGCAGCTTGCGATGCTGACGATCCTGATCGTCGCGCCGCTGGTCGTGCTGCTCGTCTTCCGGTTCGGCATCCGCGAGGCGGAAGGCTGGCTGGCGGCGGAGGCGCAGGAGCATCGCCAGGCGCTGGAGGCGCTGCGCGCGGGCCGGTACCCGCAGTCCGAACCCGGCAGGCTGATCGAGGCGCTGGCCGAGCGGCTGTCGGGGCGGACGCCGGCCGACGCGATCCGCGCCTATCTCCAGGTCCAGACCGAGATCGCGCTGCGGGCGGAGGAGATGCTGGGAGCTGAAGCCGCCGGCCACCGGACGCCCTTCGCCGACGCGATCCTGTTCGACCGCCAGCGCGCACTGCGCGACCAGCTGGGCCGCACGACGCTCGCGCTGCTGGCGCCGGTGATGCCGTTTTCCCGCAACGAGCTGTGGGAGATGCGCGAGCTGGAGCGCAAGGCCGGGCGTCGCCACGACGACCGGCCGGCACGGGGCTGATCGCATGAAGGACCAGGAACGCGCTCGCCTGAAGGCCGCGGCGATTGACGCCGGCTATGTCGCGGCGGGCGTGCTGCTGTCCGGCTTCGCGCTCAAGGGCTTCATCCTGGCGAACGGGTTCCTCGATGGCGGGACGACGGGTCTGTCGCTCATCATCCACGCGTTCGTGCCGGTCGACGTCGGATGGCTGGTCGCGCCGCTGAACCTGCCGTTCATCCTGCTCGGTCGGCGATTGATCGGCAACGCCTTCGCCTGGCGGACGCTGGCCGGCATCGTCGCGCTGTCGGTCTGTCTGTTCGTCGTGCCCTATCCGGTGATGACGTCCGATCGAGTGCTGGTGGCGATCTTCGGCGGGCTGTTCATGGGCGGCGGCGTGGGGCTGGCGATGCGCGGCGGGGCGGCGCTCGACGGGCTCGACATATTGGTGCTCTACAGCGGGCGGCGGCTTCCCTTCACCACCAGCGAGATCATCCTGGCGATCAACGCCGCGATCTTCCTGGCCGCCGCGGCGCGGCTGGGGGTGGAGACCGCGCTCTACTCGATGATGACCTTCTACGCCGGCTCGCGCGCGAGCAACTACGTCGTCGACGGCATCGAGCAATATACCGGCATCACGATCGTGTCCGCCCAGAGCGAGGCGATCAAACGCGCGATCGTGACCGAGCTCGGCCGCGGCGTCACCGTCTATCATGGCGAGCGCGGGTTCCTGCCGGGCAGTTTCGATGTCAGCGCGCCGGTCGCGGTGCTGACGACGATCGTCACCCGGCTGGAGGTGCGGCGGCTGAGCAACCTCGTCCGCGCGATCGATCCACGGAGCTTCATGGTCACCGCCGTCGTCAAGGAAGCGGCGGGCGGCATCCTGCGCCGGCATGCCGCGCCGTGATGGCGAAGAGCCAGAAGGCTCCACTCACCGATCGGCGGGCGAGGTGACCTGCCCAGATGGATCCGCCGACCTGAATACGCATCGCCGTCCGTCACGAGGTAACGGGATGCTACCGATCCGGATCTGAAATCTTTGTACAGGTTCCGTCACACTCGAAGGACGCGGTGCGACTTAAGCGGGTCCCATCACTATCGCGAACGGGGCTTCATGCGCTACGATCCTGCCATCTTCCTCTCCTCTGTCGCGATGATCGCGCTTACGGCGCCCGCCGCCGCGCAGACCACCATATCCACCAGCACCAGCGTGCCGGTCAGCACCGGCACCGCCGCGAGCGGGGCGCCCAGCGACGTCGTGATCGGATCGGGTGTGACGATCACCGCGCCGTCGGGAACGGCGGTGACGATCAACAGCAACAACTCCGCCACCAACAACGGCACGATCACCTTCACCGGTGTCGAGAACAGCACCGGCATCGGCGCTACGACCGGGCTGGCCGGAACCATCGCCAACACCGGGACGATCACGAACACTGAAACGTCGACCGCCGTCGACGAGAACGCCGACGGCAACATCGACGGCCCGTTCGCGACCGGCGCCAACCGGTACGGCATCCATGTGACGGGAGCCGGCACCTTCGCCGGAGGGATCACCAACAGCGGCACGATCACCATCGTCGGCAACACTTCCGCCGGCATCGCCGTCGACGATACGCTGGCCGGCACGATCGCGAACACCGGCACGATCACGGTGTCGGGTGCGAACAGTTATGGCATCCATGCCGGCACCGTCACCGGCAACGTCACCTCGTCGGGCGCGATCACCGCGACTGGGCAGGGCGCGGTGGGCATCGCGCTGGACGGCGACGTCGGCGGCACGGTGACGCTCAGTTCGTCGGTGACCGCGACCGGCTTCCGCGGCGGCGCGTCCGTCTATGCGACGCCGATCCCGGACGACCTCTACATCGGCGGGCCGGCGATGCGGATCGCCGGCAATGTCGCCGGCGGCGTTTCGCTGGCCACCGGCAGCGCGCTCACCAGCTATGGCAGTGCGCCCGGCTTGCTGATCGGATCGGCGACCCGGGCCATCACCCTCTCGCCCGTGTCCGGCTCGCCCTACGGCCTCGTCATCGCCGGATCGGTCACCGGAGCCGGCGTCAACCTCAACGTCGACGGCACCGGCGTGGCGATCGGCGGGCTGGGCGGGGCGACGACGATCGCCGGCGGCATCGGCCTGTCGGGCACGATCGTGTCTTCCGCCTATCAGTCAAATGCGACCGGACTGACGCTGGGCGCAGGCGCGAGCACGCCGACGCTCGCCGTCACCGGCACGATCACCGCGACCGGCGGTGTCGGCGTCTTTGCGGCGAACGCGGTGGCGGTGCAGGCGGGCGCGAGCCTGCCTTCGATCACCAACACGGGCACTCTGGCCGCGATCAGCAACGGCAATACCGGCACCGCGACCGCGATCCGGGACCTGTCGGGCACGCTGACGTCGATCGTCAACTCGGGCCAGATCTCCGCCACGCTGGCCGGCACCTATCTTCCGAGCCAGGCGACCGCGATCGACCTGTCGGCCAACACCACGGGCGTCACCATCACCAACGCGCTGGCCAGCAGCACCAGCACCGTCATCCCTCACATCACCGGCGCCGTGCTGACCGGCAGCGGCAACGACACCGTCGCGGTATCCGCCGGTACCCTGAACGGTGCAGTGTCGCTGGGCGCGGGAACGAATACGCTCGCCGTCTCCGGTACCGGCGGCGTGATCGGAGCCGTGGACCTCTCGGGGGGCGTAGGTACGGTCGCGCTGTCGGGAGCGGGCGCGCTGACCGGTAACGTCACCTTCGGCGCCGGCAGCAGCATGACGCTGGCCGGTACCGCCGTCTTCACCGGCGCGGTCGTCCAGAACGGTAACCCGATCGCCCTGACGATCGGGGGCGGGACCTTCAACGCCACCAACACCGGCACGATCGCGCTGTCCAGCCTGTCGGTCGGATCGACCGGAACGTTCCGCGTCAACCTCGACCCCACCACGGGCATCAACACCTTGTACGCGGTCTCGGGCGCCGCGACGATCGCGAGCGGCGCGACGGTGGCGCTGAACATCACCCATTTCCTGCCGACCGCGCAGAGCTACACGATCCTGACGGCAGGCAGCCTGACCGGCGGATCCGGCCTGTCGGTCCAGAGCTCAAGCCTGCCGTATATCTATGCCGCCGCCCTTACCGCGAACACGGGGGCGGGCGCGGGGACCGTCGTGCTGGCGATTCAGCCCAAGACGCCGGCGCAGCTCGGCCTCAATCGCTCCGGCACTGCCGCCTATGTCGCGACCTATGCCGCGGAGCAGACCGACGCCACCGTTCAATCCACCGTCCTGTCGATCAACAGCGACGCGCAGTTCCGCCAGTTGGCGAGCGAGATGCTGCCCGAGCACGCAGGCGGCATGTTCCTGTCCACCATCATGGTCTCGCAGGCGGTGTCGGACTTCGAGGCGCAGGCGTCCGCGCCGCGCGCCACCAGCGGCCGGCTCGGCCTGTGGGTGATGCAGGCCGGCTCGCTGCTCAGCAAGAGCCAGGGCGACACGCAACCGTTCCACCTTTCCGATTACGGTCTGGGTATCGGCGCCGAATATGGGCTGGGCGCTTTGGGTACGGTGGGGCTGGCCTACGACTGGTCGTACAACCGGGTCACCGACCCCGAGAACGCCAACGAGCTGAACGGCTATATGTCGGAGTTCGGCGCCTATTGGCGCGCGGGCTGGGGCGGGCTCAAGGTCCATGCGCATGGCGCGTGGGGTCATGTGGCGCAGGGCAGTCTGCGCGAACTGCTGTCGCCGACCAGCAACCTGTCAGTCCTCGAAACCGCGGGGGCAAGCTGGACGGGAACGACGATAGCGGCCGGCGGCGGTGGCAGCTACGAGGCAGCGGTAGGTCGCCTTCGGTTCCGCCCCGCCGTGACGGTGGACTATTTCCGCCTCGACGACGGCGCGCATACCGAGACCGGCGGCGGCACCGCGTTCGACCTGTCGATCGCGGAGCGGCGCAGCAAGGCGGTGACCGGCACCTATTCGCTCAACGCCGGCTATGTGCTGACCCAGTCGGACGACGTCGCCAGCCGGATCGAGATCGAAGTGGGCGACAGGCAACGGCTGAGCGGCAGCCTTGCCGACACGGTCGCCAGCTACGCAGGTGGCCAGGCCTTCACGCTCCAGGCGGACGCGCTGCGCTATGGCCCACAGGCGACAATCCGCCTGGCGATCGGAAGCAACGCCTTCTCCGTCGTCGGCGAGGCGAAGGCGCAGAAGACGCAGGGCATGGTCGCGGAGAGCGCCAGCGTCGGGCTGCACTTCAACCTTTAGCTACCGTCCGCTCAGCTCGTCGCCGGCATGGGGATCGAACCGGGCGTTGACGGTCACCGCCAG
The DNA here is from genome assembly GCF_964237335.1 of uncultured Sphingomonas sp. Classification (NCBI taxonomy): domain Bacteria; kingdom Pseudomonadati; phylum Pseudomonadota; class Alphaproteobacteria; order Sphingomonadales; family Sphingomonadaceae; genus Sphingomonas; species uncultured Sphingomonas sp. The sequence continues at coordinate 5,860 of NZ_CAXSHM010000038.1, read as the reverse complement.
GAGCGAGATGGCGGTGACCGTCCAGAAAGCGGCCGAGAAGTCGTCGAACCCCGGAACGACCCGGTGTCGCGCGACCATCGACAGGTGCAGCGCCGCGCCGCCCGTGCAGATGCCCAGTGACAGCATCAACTGCTGGAACGTCGAGTAGAAGCTCGTCGCCGCGCTCATCCGCTCCTTGCCGATCTCGTCATAGGCGATGGTGTTGTACGCGGTGAATTGGAACGAGATCAGGAAGCCGGACACAACCAGCACCGCGAAGATCGCCGGTAACGGCCAGCTCGGGCGGAACAGCCCGCATACCGCGTATGAGCCGGTTCCCAGCAGGCCCATGGCGATGAGGCTGGATCGGAAGCCGAACCGGTGCAGGATGCGCCGCGCCAGCCCCTTCATGCCGAACGAGCCGATCGCGGTCGCGACCGTCATCGTGCCGCTCCGCGCCGCGGACAAGCCGAAGGCGAGCTGCATCATCAACGGCAGCAGGAACGGCAACGCGCCTTGGGTGATGCGGGTCAGCGAGCCCCCGATCACCGACAGCCGGAACGTCGGCACGCGCATCAGCGACACGTCGAGGATCGGGTGCTCGGTGCGCCGGGCGTGCAGGATGTACAGCCATCCCGTCAGCGCGCCCACGACGATCAGCATCGCCGCGGTCCGCGCCCCGCCCGCCCGGCTCGCGAGCTCGAACCCCGACAGGAAACAGCCGAGCGCCACCGCGGAGATCAGGAAGCCGCGTGCGTCGAACGGGTGGGTCGACGGCTCGCGCACGTCGGCGATGAACCAGGTGACCAGCGCGATGCCGAGCACCCCGATCGGCAGGTTGAGCCAGAAGATCCAGCGCCAGTCGAGATAGGTCACGATGAAGCCGCCGACCGGCGGCCCCAGGATCGGCCCGATCAGCGCCGGCATCACCAGCCAGGACATCGCCGACACCATGTCGCGCTTGGCGACCGAGCGGAGCAGCACCAGGCGCCCGACGGGGATCATCATCGCGCCGCCCGCGCCTTGCGCGAAGCGCGCGACGATCATCGCCGACAAGGACGGCGACAGGCCGCAGGCGATCGAGCCGAGCACGAACAGCGCGATCGCCGCGCGGAACACCAGCTTCGCGCCGACTCGGTCGGCCAGCGTGCCAGATGCCGGGATGAAGATCGCCAACGCCAGCAGGTACGAAGTCAGCGCGACGCTCATCTCGGGCGCACGCACGCCGAAATCGCGCGCCATCGTCGGCAGCGCGGTCGCCAGCACCGTCGCGTCGAGATTCTCCATGAACATCGCGCAGGCGACGATCAGCGCGACGGTGCGATAGTTCGCGCCGGGTGACGCGCCGCCGTGCTGGTCTTCCGTCGTCGCGATGCCGCTCGCCGCCGGCACGATCCCGTCGCGCGACTCGGCGTGGACGGAGGCGATGGCGCGACGCCGCGGCCGGAGCAGCAGGCGCGGGTCGAAGCGGGGACGAGGCATCGAACGGCCATCGGACCGCGGGATGCGGCTGACAACATCAATTGCACCGGCGAGCGCGCGGACGGAGGTTCGCGTACGTCGGATCGGGTCGCGGCCGGTTAGCACCCACATCTGCCCGATCGGAAGCACAGCCCGCGGTTCTTTCGAACAGCATCTATCGGCCACCGTGTTCAGGCCGAAGGGGGAGTCCAGAGTGACCTTCCAACGAGGAAAGGCCCAACAATCCCGGTTCCAGATACCGGAACAAGGATGCGTGTCAGTGTGGCAGTGGTTTCACGCCATCATGACGCGGCCCATCCCAATACTCCCCTGGTCATTGGTCGACCGCACACTCTGCATACACTGGTGCAGCCTTCCATCGACTGCTTGGCACGGCGACGGGATGGCCGATGCCGGCCGAACAGGCACTTCAATCGTTGCAGCATATCGATCTCCAATTGTTGGCGACAAAGATATCATGACAACCGAATTGAAATAGCACTTGGTTTAGGGTCGGAGTATCATCGGCAATGCCATGCCGTGGACGGGTCCGTTTCATAACGGGACGTGGCGGTTCGCCCGATCGGCTGGGGATCGCGTCACGACTTTTGCCGCGACTGTACAACGGCCGGGCGCGCGATGTCCGATCGCGCGATCCCTGCCTGTCCTGTCCGACGAGTTCTCGTCAGGCCGGTCCGACCGTCTTTTACACGCCCGCCACGACCGCTTCGATCTTCGCCGCCGCGGCCGGCGTCATGGCGACGAAGGTCCCGTTTGCTTCTTTCCGTTCCGCCAACACGCCGGATCCCACGAGATAAGCGATCCAGCGTCTTCCCGTTTCGGCGTCGAGGCCCGCCACGAAGGTGGCATCGCGGTCCCGGATCGAGCGGCCCTCCACCTGAGCGAGATAGAATATGAATATCAGGTCCCACGCCTGCGCGCTCAACGAGGGGCCGAATATCTGCCTACGTCCCGTCTTGAAGTCGGTCCTCAGCGTTGCGATGGCGCGGACGACGTCCACGCAATGACCTGCATTTTCCACGAGACCGTCCCACGTTATCATGGGTTTCCTCGCATGCACCATGCCGGCGGCCAAGCCTATTTCGCCTGCAACTCCGTATACCGCCGCTCGACATAGGCATGGACCTCGCACAACAGCGCTCCCAGCAGGAAATCCTCCCGGTCGTCGGCGATCGCGATCATCGACGTCAACTGCTCGTCCATCGACTTCAGGTGCGTTCTGAAATCGCCTTTGTCTGCTGGCATGTCCGGCCCTCACCCAACACGAACAAGTAAAACATATTTGGCGCTCTGCACCGTAACATGGATTTACGAAACGTTCGAATCCTCCAGTTGCGGGGTCGTTGTGAGTTGTCGCTCATCCGACCGGTGCCACGGACCGGCGCACGCGCCGGCCTGCGCCTGCTTGCCGATCCGGGATAAACGGTTAACACCGCGCGGTGATGGCCGATCCTGCTCCACGCACCCTGTACGAGAAGATCTGGGACGCGCACGTCGTCGAGCGGCGTGGCGACGGCACATGCCTGATCTACATCGACCGGCATCTGGTCCATGAGGTGACGAGCCCGCAAGCGTTCGAGGGGCTGCGCGTCGCGGGGCGCCGTGTCCGCCGCCCCGGCCAGACGCTCGCGATGCCCGATCACAACCTGCCCACCACCCCGCGCCGCGACGCCGCCGGACGCGAGCTGTCGATCGCGGATGCCGAGAGCGCGACCCAGCTTAATGCACTGCGCGCCAACGTCGCCGAGTTCGGCGTGCCCTATATCGACGCGCTCGCGCCCGAGCAGGGGATCGTCCACGTTGTCGGACCGGAGCTCGGGTTCACGCTCCCGGGCACGACCTTGGTCTGCGGCGACAGCCACACCTCCGCGCATGGCGCACTGGGTGCGCTCGCCTTCGGGATCGGCACCAGCGAGGTTGAGCATGTGCTCGCCACGCAGACGCTGCTGCTCCAGCAGTCGCGCACGATGGAGGTGCGGGTCGACGGCACGCTCGGCTTCGGGGTCAGCCCCAAGGACGTCGTGCTGGCGATCATCGGCCGGATCGGCGCGGCGGGCGGCACGGGCCATGTCATCGAATATACCGGCGAGGTCATCCGCGCGATGAGCGTCGAGGGCCGGCTGACCGTCGCCAACATGTCGATCGAGGCGGGCGCGCGCGCGGGCCTCGTCGCACCGGACGAGACGACGATCGCCTATCTGAAGGGCCGGCCGATGGCGCCCGCCGGCGCGGCCTGGGATCAGGCAGTCGCCTGGTGGCGCACGCTACCGAGCGACTTGGGCGCGCGCTACGATCGCACGGTGACGCTGGACGCGACCCACATCGCGCCCGCGCTCACCTGGGGAACGAGCCCGGAGGATGTGGTCTCGATCACCGGCGCCGTGCCGTCGCCCGACAGTTTCGCGGACCCGGCGAAGCAGGCCGCCGCGCGCAAGTCGCTAGAATATATGGGCCTGACGCCCGGCACGCGGATGCAGGACGTGCCCGTGCAGCATGTCTTCATCGGCAGCTGCACCAACAGCCGGATCGAGGATCTGCGGGCGGCCGCGTCGGTCGCGGACGGCCGCCGCGTCGCCGACGGCGTCCGCGCGCTGGTGGTGCCCGGCTCCGGCCTGGTCAAGCGGCAGGCGGAGGCCGAGGGGCTGGATCGTATTTTCCTCAGCGCCGGGTTCGAATGGCGCGAGCCGGGCTGTTCGATGTGCCTGGCGATGAACCCGGACAAGGTGCCGCCGGGCGAGCGCTGCGCCTCGACCAGCAACCGCAATTTCGTCGGGCGGCAGGGGCCTGGGGCGCGAACCCACTTGCTCAGCCCCGCGATGGCGGCGGCGGCGGCGGTGACGGGGCGGCTCGCCGACGTTCGCGAGTTGATGTAAGAACGACAAAAGGGGTTGAGGACATGAAGCATGTGTTGGCGTTGCTGGTGGCGGGCGCGGTTCTGAGCGGCGTGTGCGCCTATGCGGCGATCGCGCGCCCGACGGCGACGGCCGCGTCGGAGACGGCGAAGCACTGATGCGTGCCGTCACCCATGTCTCGGGCGCAGCCTATCCCTGGGGCGCGAAGAACGTCGACACGGACGTCATCATCCCCGCGCATTGGCTGAAGACGATCAGCCGGACTGGCCTTGGTTGCGGCGCGTTCGAGACGGTGCGTGGCGTGCCGGGCAACGTGTTCGACGATCCCCGCTACGCCGGCGCGCCGATCATCGTCGCGGGCGACAATTTCGGCTGCGGCTCCAGCCGCGAGCATGCCGCCTGGGCGCTGGTCGACATGGGCGTACAGGCGGTGATCGCGCCGTCCTTCTCCGACATCTTCTCCGGCAACGCGGTGAAGAACGGCATCGTCCCGGTGGTGCTGCCGCAGGAGGCGATCGATCGCCTCGTCGCGGTGGCGCAGGACCAGCCGATCACGGTCGATCTGGAGACGATGACGGTCACCACGCCCTATCAGGACCGTTTCCCCTTCACGCTCGACCCGTTCCGCCGCCGATGCCTGATGGAGGGGCTGGACGAGATCGGCCTGACGCTGGCACAGGATACCGCGATTTCGAATTATGAGGCGGCGGCGATCCAGCTCCGCCCGTGGATCGCGGGAGAGAGCCGATATGAAGGCCATGTTGTCGAGGGCGCCGGGCGGACCTGAAACACTGGAACTGGGCGAACTGCCCGATCCGGTGGCCGCCAAGGGCCAGGTGGTGGTGACCGTCCACGCCTGCGCGATCAACTATCCCGACGTGCTCATCATCGAGGACCGGTACCAGTTCAAGCCGCCGCGCCCGTTCGCGCCGGGCGGCGAGATCGCCGGCGTCGTCGAGCAGGTGGGCGAGGGCGTGACCGGCTTCGCGCCCGGCGACCGGGTAATCGCGATGGTCGGCCACAACGGCCTGGCGGAGAAAGTCGCGGTCGATGCGGGCCGGCTCTATCCGCTACCCGAAGGGCGCAGTTTCGCGCAGGGTGCGGCGCTGCTGCTGACCTATGCCACCACCATCCACGCGCTGCTCGATCGCGGACGGCTCCAGGCGGGTCAGTCGCTGCTGGTGCTGGGCGCGGCGGGCGGCGTCGGGCTCGCGGCGATCGAGCTCGGCAAGGCGTTCGGCGCCCGCGTCGTCGCCGCGGTCTCGTCGGAAGAAAAGGCGCAGGCGGCGCGCGACGCGGGTGCGGACGAGACGATCGTCTACGGTCGCGCGCCGTTCGACCGCGACCAGTCGAAGGCGCTCGCCGAGCGGTTCAAGGCGGCGGGCGGCCCAAATGGCGGTGGAGCGGGCTTCGACGTGATCTACGATCCGGTCGGCGGCGACTATGCCGAGCCGGCGCTGCGCAGCATCGGCTGGGCGGGGCGATATCTGGTCGTCGGCTTCCCCGCCGGCATCCCCAAGCTGCCGCTCAACCTGACGTTGCTCAAG
>NZ_CAXSHM010000037.1:0-28702 GCF_964237335.1 uncultured Sphingomonas sp. | reverse complement strand
ATCAGATACTCGCGCCCACCGCAACCCTCTCCCGCCAACCCCGTGAGCAGTTACAGCAACCTTGCTATGATTGATGGGTTATACAATTATCATGCCGACATTGGATGGTTTAAATGCAAGGATATAGACACTTCCAAAGACATGAACTTGGATCACGCGACTTTTGCAAAGATTAGTGGTAAGGTTAGATTTCGCCGGCTCTAATGTGTATACGGCCTCGCAGTTTCGCGATGGAAAAGGCAGCAAAAATGCCCGGTTTGCAGCAAATCGGTAGACAGATAATCCCGCTTGCAATGTTGGGAAAGTAAGCAGAGCTGGATCGGCGTCATGCCGCGCCCCTCGCCCGCCGAACCCCGTCCCCTCAGACCTGACGCTCGCGGCCTCGCCGTCGAGAATGCCGCGTTTCTCCATGAGCTTCGGAACTCAGGCAACACGGACACCGCCGCGCAGGCGATCGGGCGCGCCTCGTGCACGATGCGCCGCCGCCGCGCGCGCCAGCCCGAATTCGCGACCGAGTGGCGCGCCGCGCTCGTCGTGGCGAGCGCGCGGCTGCACGACAAGGCGACCGGCCGGCTGCCGGGCGAGTGGAAGGAGGCGCCGCGGTCCGCCTGGCGCACGCGGGGCGGCGAAGCGGTCGTCGCGCGGGGGCGGGGCGGGATGCTTCAGCAGCGCGCCGCGTGTCCGGGCAAGCTGACGCCGGCGTGCGAGCAGGCGTTCCTGCTCGCGCTGTCCGTCACCGCAAATGCGACGCTGTCCGCGGCGGCGGCTGGCGCACCGAGGGCGGCCTTCTATCGCCGCCGGCGCCTCGATCAGGCCTTCGCGCGCGAGTGGCGGCTGGCGCTGGCGGAGGGTTATGGCCGGCTGGAGCTGCGCTGCATGGCCGCCGCCGATCCCGAGAGCCACACCCGCGACGCGTGGGCCCACAACGAGCCGCCCGAGCCGCCGCCGATGAGCGTCAACCAGATGCTGCAGCTGATGTACCTGCACCAGAAGGAGGCGCGGCTGCTCGCCGAGCCCGCGCACCTCAAGCGGCGACGGGGCGAATCGCGCGAGGCGTATTCGTACCGGTTGAGCGCGATGCACGAGGAGGAGCGCAGCCGCGCCCGCGAGCAGTTCCGCGTCGCCGAGGCGGTGCGCGCGGCGCGGGGCCAGCCGACCCGGTTCGAATGGGAACAGATCGCGCTGCCCGACCTGGCGCAGGTGGAGGCCCAGAAGCAGACGGGGCGTGGCGACCCGGCCAAGGCGCCGCATGATCCGAGCATGGCGCTGTTCGGCGGCTGGCGGATCAAGGACCTGTCGGACGCGCTGAAGGGGACGGGGGAGCGGGAGGGGCCGGGCAGGCGGCGAAGAAGCTAAGGCAATGCTGCGTCTTCAACGCCCGTTCGTCCCGAGCGAAGTCGAGGGACGTGGTTCGAGGGCATGGCGAGGTGTCTCGACTTCGCTCGACACGAACGGCTCGTAACACGACAGGGGAAGGGTTCTACCCAGGCATCCCCATCCGCGGCCCGAGCCTCACCGCGCCGCGCTTCAGCTCGCGCATCGCTTTGGTGAACCCCGCCGTCGTGCGTGCGATGTCGGCGATCTGGCCGGGGCGACGCGCGACCGAACGGAGCATCGCGGCGCCGTCGACGCCGCCATCGGGGCGCATCGACACGGTGATCGCGTGGGGCAGCAGGTGCCGCGCCCCGTCGGACACGCAGCGCACGATCGCGAACGGCAGGCCCCGCTCGGCCGCGACGGCGCCGGCGACATGGCTCTCCATGTCCACCGCCAGCGCGCCGTGGCGATCGCCTAGCGACAGTTTCTCCGCGACCGTGTCGATCATCCGCCCGTCGGCGAAGAAGCCGCCGACGCGGGCGCCCGGCAGCCGCGCCGCCAGCGCCGCCGTCCAGGCCGGGTCGCAGGCGAGGTCGATAGCGCCCCACAGCCGGTCCGCGACCACCCAGTCGCCGATCGCGAGCCCGTCGACCAGCGCGCCCGTCATGCCGAAGCTGACGATCCCCGCCGCGCCCGCCGCCGCCGCCTCGATCCGCTGGCGCAGCGCGACCGGATCGCCGCCGCCCGCGACCGGCACCACGCCTGCGAGGCGCGAGACGCAGGCGACCTCACGGTTGAAGCCGGTCGCGACTACGACATGGCCGGTCATTGGCATGTCCATGTCCGTTCATGCTGAGCTTGTCGAAGCACTGCCTTTCTCTTTCCACGTTCAAAGAAAGGGCAGGGCTTCGACAGGCTCAGCCTGAACGGAAGAAGAGTAGGCATCGGCGTGATCGTCACATCCCCCAAACGACGCGCTCCCCGTTGCCGCGCATCAGGTTGCGGTAGCGGGCCAGCGCCCACAGCGGGAAATATTTCGGATACCCATGGTAGCGCAGGTAGAACACGCGCGGGAAGCCGCCGCCCGTGTACATCTCCTGCCCCCACAAGCCGTCCGGCTCCTGCCGCGCCTGCAGCCACGCGATGCCTCGCCCGACGGCGGGGGACCGCACGCGCCCGGCGGCCATCAGCCCCAGCAGCGCCCAGGCGGTCTGCGAGGCTGTCGACGCCGCCGGCGTGTGGCCGGTGCGGGCAAGGTCGTAGCTGTCGCAATCCTCGCCCCAGCCGCCGTCCGCGTTCTGGATCGCCTCCAGCCAGTCGGCCGCGCGCGCCATCATCGGGTGCTCTCCCCCGATCCCGGCGGCGTTCAGCGCGCACAGCACCGACCATGTGCCATAGACGTAGTTGACGCCCCAGCGGCCGAACCAGCTTCCGTCAGCCTCCTGGTTCCGCTCCAGCCACGTGAGCGCGGCCGTCATGCGGGCTGAGTCCGTCTCGCCCAGTTGCACCAGCATCGACACGCAGCGCGCGGTGACGTCGGCGGTCGGCGGGTCGAGCAGCGCGCCATGGTCGGCGAACGGCAGGTTGTTGAGATAGCCATGGTCGTTGTCGGCGTCGAACGCGCCCCAGCCGCCGTCCTTCGACTGGAGGCCGACGGTCCACTCCGTGCCGCGCGCGATCGCCTCTTCATGCGCCGCTCCGGTGCGACCGCGCGCGCGGTCCATCGCCATCACCACCACCGCCGTGTCGTCGAGGTCGGGATAATGGTCGTTGGCGTATTGGAAGGCCCAGCCGCCCGGCCGCACCCCCGGCCGCTCCTCCGCCCAGTCGCCGGCGACGTCGAGAACCTGGCGAGGCGCGAGCCAGGCGAGGCCTGCGTCGGCGCTAGCTTCGTCGCCCGCCTCCATCATCGCGTGCGCGGCGAGCGCGGTGTCCCACACCGGGGAGACGCAGGGCTGGCAGTAGGTCTCGTCCGTCTCGTCGCGATGGACCAGCAGCCGCTCGACCGATCGCCGGGCGACCGCGCGCGCAGGATGGTCGGGCGCGTAGCCTAGCGCGTCGAACATCATGACGCTGTTGGCCATCGCGGGATAGATCGCGCCCAGCCCGTCCTCGCCGTTCAGCCGCTCGGTGACCCAGGCGACGCAGGCGTCGATCGCGCGACGGCGGGTGCGCCCGGGCCACCAGCCGTCGGCGGCCTTGAGCAGCCGGTCGAGCGCGCCGAAGCCGGCGCCCCACATCCAGCTCACGTCCGCGCTCCGCGAAGCGAGCGGCGCCGGGCGGCCGGTGAACAGCTCGTCCACCCGTACGCCGCGCGGGTTGCGCGCGACGGGCCTGAGCGCGCCGAGCACCAGCAGCGGCACGACGACGGTGCGCGCCCAATAGCTCATCTTGGACAGGTGGATCGGAAACCGGCGCGGCAGCAGGATCAGCTCGGGCGGCATCGTCGGTACCCCGCTCCAGGGGCCGCCGAACAGCGCGAGCTGGATGCGCGTGAAGACGTTCACCGCCTCCGCCCCGCCCGCCGCCAGGATCGCGGCGCGGGCGCGGGCCATGTGCGGCGCTTGCGGATCGTCACCGATCATCTTGAGCGCGAAATAGGCCTTCACCGTGGCACTGACATCGAAGCCGCCGCCGTGAAACAGTCCCCACCCGGCGTGCTCAGCCGACCGTATGCGGCGGAGGTAGCGCCCGATCCGCGCCTCGAGCACCAGATCGTCGGGCTCGCCAAGGTAGTGGCGGAGCAGGATGTATTCCGCCGGGATGGTCGCGTCCGCTTCCAGCTCGAACACCCAATGGCCGTCCGGGCGCTGGGCGCGGCGCAAGGCGGAGGCCGCCTGGTCGATTGTGTGGTCGAGCGTGTCTGCGATCAAAAGCGCGGAGCCGGCGTGATCGGCAGATGGGGTCAACGGGGCCATCGGATCTCCGCTAGCAAGATTGGGCTGCGGAGGGGAGGGGGCCATGGTGCCGGATCGGGGCACAGGCGGCACGTGCCGCCTGTGCCCGTCCGCCCGACGATCAGCGGAAGTGGATGCCGATGCCGCCCATCACCCGCTGACGCGACGTGTGGTCGTCATACTTCGAGTAGACATATTGCGCATTGAGGTAGAGCCCCGCGAGCGGCCCCTGGAAGCGGTTGGCCATCGACAGCTCGACGCCGCCGCCGAGCTGGTATCCATCCGTGTTGTAATGATCGTAATAGCTCTGCTGACCGGCCGGCGCGGTGAAGCGCTTGCGCTGCTCGTTGTCGACCCAGCCGCCCTTGCCGAATACCAGCAGCTGCGGCGCCAGCAGGACGCCGGCGCGGACCGCGACGCCATATTCGTCGAACGACTTGTTGCAGAGCGTGCCACCGATCGCGCCGGTCGTGCAATTCTCGGTGTAGTTGTTCGCGCGCCAGTAGGTCGCCTCGGGACCGACCACGATCCGATCGCCGATCTGGCCATCGAAGCCGACCGTGCCGCCGTAACCGACCTTGTCGCGATGGACGCCCTGCGACATGTACCGATCGCCGCCGCCGTCGCCTTCGACGCGGAACCCGCGGAAGCTGCTGCCGGAGCTTGAAGGCGCCGTCGCCGGCGCGGTGGTGGCGACCGTCGGATCCTGGGCCGGCGGCGGCGCGGCCATGTCCTGCGCGGTGGCGGAAGTGGCGGCCAGCACGGCGGCGGCGGCCGAGACGAACAACATGTTACGCATGAAAACCCTCATGATTTGCCAACTACGATGGCCCGCGCCGCAACGATGGGTCCGGCGGCTTCGTTCCATATTGTGAAAAGATGTAACGATACTGTTTCTGGAATGACACGTGACGCAATCGGTTGCCGGTCAGGCATCGACCGGCCGGCTCATCACCCGCGGAGCAGCGCCGCCGCCGCCGTCGCGCCCGATCGCAGCGCGCCCTCGATCGTCGCGGGCAGGCCGGTCCGGGTCCAGTCGCCAGCCAGGAACAGGTTGCGCCAGCGGGTGCCGGCGGGCGGACGCTTGGCGTTCTGCTCGGGCGTGGCGGCGAAGGTGGCGCGCTTCTCCTTCACCACCTGCCAAGGCGGCATTGGCGCGTCGATGTCATAGGCGCGGCAGACGTCCGCCCAGAAGCGGCGCGCCAGTGCCTCGCGATCTTCCCCCGCCAGCCGGTCGGCGGCGCTGATCGTGGTGCCGATCCGGTCGGGATAGGCGAACACCCACTCCACCGTGCCGCCCAGCAGGCCCAGCATCGTCGGTGCGCCGGCGGGGGGGGGCAGGCGGAAGGTGGCGCTGACGATCGCGCGATGCTCGTCGGGCACGACCAGGCCGGGCACCAGCTCGGCCGCGACCCAGGCGGGGACCGCGAGCACCACCGCCTCGTCCGCAGGCACGGGCTCGGGGCCGGCACCCCAGTCAAGGCCGGCGACCCGGTCGTCTTCGAACGTCATCGCGCGCAGCCGTCGCCCGGTGCGCGCCGCAACGCCGCGCGACGCGAGCCATCCGCGCGCCGGGGCGATCAGCGCCGCGTCGAGATCGTGCGCGGCGACGCGCGGCACCATGTGGCGGCCGCCCTTCGCGATCGTCTCGCGCAGCGTCGCACCGGTCAGCGCCGCCGATCCGTCGGCCGGCGCCGTGTTGAGCGCGGCGAGCAGTACCGGATCGAGCAGGCGATCCCAGAGCGGGCCGACCGTGGCGATGCGGTCGCCGACCCGTCCGTCGCGCCGGCCGAGCAGCCGCGCGAGCGGCAGGTAATCGGCCAGGCGCGTGCCCGGCACGCGCCTGGCGGGCGCGCCGATCCACCACGGCAGCCGCCCGTCGTTGATCCGGACGGTCCAACGCTCGCCTGTCCGGAGGTCGGCGAACGCATAGGCGGCCTCGCCGGCGTCGACAAACGCGCCCGCCCAGTCGCCCCCGGCCCGATCGAGGAAGCGGCGCACCTCGGTGTTGCCGGACAGCACGATGTGGTTGCCGTTGTCGATCGTGAGCCCGAGCGACGGATCGTGATACGCCCGGCACCGCCCCCCCTCGCGCGCGGCGGAGTCGGCCAGCGAGACGTCCAGCCCCGCCTCGACCAGCGACACGGCGGCGTTGAGCCCGGCGAGCCCCGCGCCGGCGATCGTCGCGCGGGCGAACGTCACCGGAAGATGCTGAGCCGCAGCACCGTCAGCAGCAGCGCGGGCTTGGACACCCTGACGCGGGTGCGCGGCGGCGCCCAGCCGACCGCCTCCATCCGCGCCAGCACCTTCTCATAGGCCGCCGCCATCAGCCGGGGCGCGAGCAGGCGTCCTTGCGGCCGATTCGCGAGGATAGCGCGAGCTTGGCCGTAGTGGCCGTGCGCCTGCGCCGCGACGGCGCGGGCGACGATGTCGACGCGGGCGTCGGCGATCACCTCGGCGGGCGTGGTGGGCGCGATCCCGGCGCGCGTCAGCTCCTCGCGCGGCAGATAGACGCGCCCGATCGTCGCATCCTCGTCGAGGTCGCGCAGGATGTTGGTCAGCTGCAACGCGCGGCCAAGATGATGGGCCAGCGCGTCGCCGACGTCGCGCTCCATCCCGAACACCCGCACCGACAGCCGGCCGACGGCGGAGGCGACGCGGTCGCAATACAGGTCGAGCGTCGCCGCGTCAGGCCAGCGGATGTCGCCGGCGACGTCCATCGCCATGCCGTCGATCACCGCGTGGAAGTCGGCGCGATCGAGGTCGAACCGCCGCACCGCCTCCGCGACCAGCGCCGCGCGACCGGGCGGCCCGCCGGCGTAGAGCGCGTCGATGTCCGCGCGCCACGCCGCCAGGTCCGCCGCGCGGCTCGCACGGTCACCGCCCTGGTCGTCGGCGATGTCGTCCACCTGCCGGCAGAAGGCATAGATCGCGTACATCGCCTCGCGCTCCGGCCTGGGGAGCACGCGCATGCCGGCATAGAAGCTGCTGCCCGAGACCTGCGCTCCCGCCTGGGATCGCAGCGCGGCGGGGGTGGCGTTGGGGTTCACGCCTATCGACCGACGAGGGCGGCGAGCGCGAGTCGGCCCGCCTCCCAGTTCGTGTGGTGGACGCGCTCGCTCAACGGATCGCGCACCAGCAGACGGCGGGTCAGGTCCTCCGCCAGCCGCTGGATCACGCGCACCTCGGCGGCGAGGCGGCGGTCCTTGATCCGTGCGGCGAACCCGCGGCTTTCGGCCAGCAGGCTGCGGGTGCGCGCGGCGGTGTCGCGGATGGCGGCGAGCAGCGCCGGGGAGGCGGCGGCCGCGCCCAGGTCCTCGACGCGGGCGCCGCGTGCCGCCATCGTGTCGAGCGGGATGTAGACGCGGTCGAGCGACCGGTAGTCCTTGCCGCAGTCCTGGAGGTGGTTGACGATCTGCAGCGCGGCGCACAGCGCGTCGTTGCCGGGCCAGGTCTCCTCGCGATCCTCGCGATGGACGTCGAGCACGAAGCGGCCGACCGGCATCGCCGACAGCCGGCAATAGCCGATGAGGTCATCCCACGTGGCGTAGCGGCGGACGGTCACGTCGCGCGTGAACGCGTCGAGCAAGTCGCCGGCATGGACGGGGTCGATGCGCGCCGCCGCCATCGTGTCGCGCAGGGCCAATGCTTCCGCGTCGGTGCCGGCGTTCGCGAGGCCGTCGCGCATGGTGGCGAGCTGTCGCAGCTTCTCCACCGGCGGCGCGTGTTCGTGGTCGGCGATGTCGTCCGCCTTCCGCGCGAAGCGGTAGAAGGCCATGATCGGCGCGCGATGCTCGCGCTTGAGCAGCCAGCTCGCGACGGGGAAGTTCTCGTCGCGATGGCCTTTCCCGGACGAGAGCGGGCCGGGCGATAGCGTATCGGCGGGGAGCGCGGCATCCATCATGCCCTCGTAGCCGCTTGTGCCCGCCCTTTCCACAGGCCGCCACGGCCTTGTGCGTGGGCAATGCCCGAACGGACCGTGCAACCGGCGTAGAAGGCGGCGATGCCGGGCAGCGCCAGCCCCCAGAGGGGCGAGCGGCGGTAGAAGGCGAGCATCGGCTGGAAGGCGAGGGCCATCGCCGCCCAGACGGCGGCGCCGAGCCACCGTGCCGCGCCTTGCCCCAGCAACGCGAGGAGCGGCGGCGCCAGATACACCAGCGCGAGGCCGCCGATCGCCCCGACCAGCCGGACGGGCGAATAGCCGAGCTGGGCATAGGCGGAGCGCGCGATCATCGCGGCGACGTCCTCGACCGCGCCATAGGGCCGGATGCTGACCGAGCGGTCGGTGAGCCCCAGCCACACCGGGCCCTGCCGCTTCATCAGCGCACCGACCGCGCAATCGTCGATCAGCGCGCCCCGCACCGCGTCGATCCCGCCGGCCTGCGCCAGCGCCGCGCGGCGCACCAGCATGCAGCCGCCGGCGGCGGCGGCGGTGCGCCCCGGCCGGTTAACCCGGGCGAACGGGTAGAGCATCTGGAAGAAGAACACGAAGGCGGGGACCAGCGCTCGCTCCGCCGGCGTTTCGCACCGCAGCCGCGCCATGAGCGAGACCAGCACGCGGGCTCCCTCGGGCCTGTCCTGCTCGCCGCGCGCGACGAGGCTGCGCAGCGTGTCGGCCGCATGCTCGATGTCGGCGTCGGTCAGCCACAGCCATTCCGGGTCGTCGGCGGCAGCAATCCCTTGGTGGACCGCCCAGAGCTTGCCGGTCCAGCCAGATGCGAGCGGCGCGCCGGAGAGGATGGTGAGTGGAGACCGTGTTTCTTCACCCCGGACCTGTTCCGGGGTCCAGCGGGGTATGAGTTCCGGACCCGTCCGACCTGCCGCGACCCTGGACCGCGGTACAAGGCCGGGGTCACGGCTTTGCGTGAGACTCAGCGCCACCTCCGCCGTCCCGTCCGAACTGTTGTCGTCCACCAGCACGATCCGGAAACGGCCGGGATAGTCCTGGCGCAACAGGCTGCCGATCGACTGTGCGATCACGTCCGCCTCGTCGCGCGCGGGCACCACCGCCACCACGTCGGGCCAGGCGGCAGGAGCCGGCAGCATCCCGTCGTCCCGCTCGCGCGCCAGCCAGAAGCCGCCGTGGCCGACCAGCAGCCACAGCCAGACCGCCAGCGGCACAGCCCCGAGCACGAGCACGATCACCGGACCATGCCCGCCTGCCGGAACCAGCCGAGCGCATCGGCGAGCGCCTGCGCGTAGGGACGCGCGGCATAGCCCAGCTCTCCTTGCGCCTTTGCGGACGAATAGAACATCGCGTGCCGCGACATGCGCAGCGAATCCATCGTCAGGAACGGCTCCTTTCCCGTCACCCGCGCGAGCTGCTCGTTGGCCCAGGCGAGCGGCATCAGCGGCGCGACCGGCAGCGCCACCGTCGGCGGCTTGCGCCCGACAAGCCCGGCGATATCGGCCAGCATCGCCGCGAGCGTCACGTCCTCCCCGCCCAATATGTACCGCTCGCCGATCCGCCCGCGCGCCATCGCCGCCAGATGCCCGGCCGCGACGTCGTCGACATGGACGAGGTTGAGCCCCGAGTTCACGAACGCCGGCATCCGGCCGTTCGCCGCCTCGACGATGATCCGCCCGGTCGGCGTCGGCCGCACGTCGCGCGGGCCGATCGGGGTCGAGGGGTTGACGATCACCGCGGGCAGACCGCGCGTCGCGACCAGTTCCTCCACCAGCCGCTCGGCGACCACCTTGCTGCGCTTGTACGCCCCCACCGCCTGGCCCGGGCGGGCGGGACGCGTCTCGTCGGCGGGGCCGCCGTCGTCGGGCAGCAGCGTCGCGACGCTCGACGTATAGACGATCCGCTCGACGCCGGCGGCGAGCGCCGCCTCCATCACCGTGCGCGTCGTGAGGAGGTTGTTGCGCACGATCTCCTCGGGGTCGCGCGCCCACAGCCGGTAGTCGGCGGCGACATGGTACAACCCGCGCACCCCGGCCATCGCGCGGCCGACCGCGTCGGGGTCGCGCAGGTCCCCCTCGACCAGCTCGCCGGGAAAGTCGGCCAGGTTCGCCCGCGGGCTCGACGCCCGCGCAAGGCCACGCACCCGCACGCCCGACGCCGCCAGCGCCCGCGCCACCGCCGAGCCCACGAAGCCCGACACCCCCGTCACCACTGTCACATCGTCCACGTGACCAGCCTAGCGAGCCGATCGTCCGACGTCACGCCGTTCGACGTCGGGATCGCGCGTCAGGAGGCCGTGTCGGAGCGGTAGGTGAGCGCCCGGTTGCGGGACCAGCGCGCCATCAGGATCAAGGGCAGGCGGAGCCGATAAGCGGCCCACCAGCGCCGCCGCGCCTGCTCGCGTCGCCGATACGTCCGCTCGCGCAACAGCCACCACAATCGCGCCAGGCCGCCGATGACGGCGAGCGATGCGGCGCCGGCCCAGATGTAGAGTTCCATGGCGATCCTATCCTGGCCCACGCATTCGTGGTTGACGAGCGCCACAACTATGCCCCTGACCGGCTCCGCGCAAGCGGAGCGATGGCCCAATTGTCATGGTCCTGTCCGCCATGTCAGGCACTTACCGGCGACCGCCGGGGTTCCGCGCGGGGTGGCGGAAGGAAGCGCAGGGGTCGCCAGCCCGACCATCGGCCGTTACACACCTGCGCCGATGACCGTCCTCGCCGTTCTCGGCTGGTTGCCGTTGCTGATCGCGGTCGCAGCGATCGGCTACACCGCGCATGCGACTCTCGCGCTGCGGACCTTCGCGCGTGAGCCGTTGCCGGAGCCGGCCCGCCCCGAGCCTGTGACCCTGCTCAAGCCGCTACACGGCTCGGAGCCGGCTTTGGCCGCCAATCTCGCGACGTTCCTCGCGCAGGAATGGTCAGCGCCGATCCAGATGCTCGCGGGCACGAACCGCGCCGATGATCCCGCGCTCGCTGTCGCGCGCGCGCTTCCAAACGTCGTCGTGCGGACGGACGCGCCAGCGATCGGCGCGAACGCCAAGATCTGCAATCTCGCCAATCTGGTGTCGGCCGCGTCCCACGACATCGTTATACTGAGCGACAGCGACATGGCGGTGCCTCCCGACTATCTCGCCCGCGTCGTCGCCGCACTCGCGATGCCGGGGGTGGGGGCGGTGACCTGCCTCTATCACGGGCGCGGCGATGCAGGCGCCGCCTCGCGGTTTGCCGCGGCCGCGATCGGATGGCAGTTTACGCCCAGTGTCGTAATGAGCCTCGCGCTGCGGGTCGAGCATCCCTGCATGGGGTCCACGATCGCGCTCCGCCGCTCGACGCTGGACGCGATCGGCGGCTTCCAGGCCTTCGCCGACTTGCTGGCGGACGATTATGCGATTGGGGCGGCGGTGCGCAGGCTGGGCCTTCGCGTCGACCCGGTGCCGCGGCTGCTGATCGCGCACGGCTGTGTCGAGGACAGCCTGGGGGCGGTGTGGCGCCATGAGCTGCGCTGGTCCGCGACGTTGCGCGCGGTCAACAGGGCGGGCCATGCGGGCAGCGTATTGACCCACCCGATGCCGCTGGGATTGCTCGTGCTGCCGTTCCACGCGGCACCGGCGCTGGTCGCGACGCTCGCCGCCATGGTCGCCCGGGTCTTGCTGGCACGTCAGTCGGACGTGCTGGCGGGGCATCGCCCGGCCCCGTCGTGGTGGCTGCCGGCGCGCGATCTGTTCTCGTTCGCGGTGTTCGTCGCCAGCTTCTTTGCGCGGTCGGTTGATTGGCGGGGCGCAACGCTTAGAATGGAAGGCGACGGCCGCGTGACCGCCGAACCGGAGTTGACCTGACCCATGCTGCGCACCCTGTTCCTCCAGGCTCCCTCGTTCGACGGCTATGACGGCGGCGCCGGCGCGCGCTACCAGATGAAGCGTGAGGTGAAGTCGTTCTGGTATCCGACCTGGCTCGCCCAGCCCGCCGCGCTGGTCGAGGGCTCGCGCCTGATCGACGCGCCCGCACACGACCTGTCGTGGGAGGACATCGCGCACGAGGTCGACGACAAGCAGCTCGTGGTGCTCCACACCTCCACGCCGTCGTTCGGCCAGGACGTGCGCACCGCGGCCCTCATCAAGGAGCGCAACCCGCAGGCGCTGATCGGCATGATCGGCGCGAAGGTGGCGGTGCAGTCCGAGCAATCGCTGATGACCGCGCCCGCCGTCGACTTCGTCTGCCGCAACGAGTTCGACTTCACGATCCTCGACATCGCCAAGGGCATGCCGCTCGCACAGGTCGAGGGCATATCGTACCGCGCGCCCGACGGTGGCATCGTCCACAACAAGGACCGCGCGGTTCTCGAGAACATGGACAGCCTGCCGTTCGTGTCGCCGATCTACAAGCGCGACCTCACGATCGAGAAGTATTTCGGCGGCTACCTCAAGCACCCGTACGTCAGTTTCTATACCGGGCGCGGGTGCAAGAGCCGCTGCACCTTCTGCCTGTGGCCGCAAACGGTCGGTGGTCACAATTACCGCACCCGTTCCATCCCCCACGTGATCGAGGAGGTAAAATACGTCCTGCGCGAGATGCCGGAGGTGAAGGAGATCTTCTTCGACGACGACACGCTGACCGACAACGCGCCCCGCGTCGAGGCACTGGCGATCGAGCTGGGCAAACTGGGCTTCGGCAAGCCCGGCTTCGGCGTCGAATGGAGCTGCAACGCCAAGGCGAACGTCAAACGCTCGACGCTGGAGGTGCTCAAGGCCAATGGGCTGCGCCTGCTGCTCGTGGGTTACGAGAGCGGCAACCAGCAGGTGCTGCACAACATCAAGAAGGGCCTGTTGGTGCCCGTGGCACGCCAGTTCACCAAGGACTGCCACGAGCTCGGCATCGTGATCCACGGCACCTTCATCCTGGGGCTGCCCGGCGAGACGCTGGAGACGATCGAGGAGACGATCCGTTATGCGATGGAGATCAACCCCCACACCATCCAGGTGAGCCTCGCGGCGCCGTACCCCGGCACCTTCCTCCACGCGCAGGCGCGCGAGAACGGCTGGTTCGACGATTCGAACGACCTACTGACCGACGGCGGCAACCAGATCGCGCAGTTGAGCTATCCGCACCTGCCGGCGGCGGTGATCTTCGACAAGGTGGAGGAATTCTATAAGCGCTTCTACTTCCGCCCGCGCAAGATCGGCTCGATCGTCGGCGAGATGGTGCGCGACTTCGACATGATGAAACGCCGCCTGCGCGAAGGCGTGGAGTTCTTCGACTTCCTGCGCCGGCGGAGAGAGGCGGCCTAAAAGCATTCGAGCCAGCCAGGTTCCACGCCAACGCGATCAACGGCGAGGTCGGCTACACCGCCTACCTTGCGCATCACGCGCTCAAGCGGCTGGCGGAGGCGGTAGAACGGATCGCAGAGGCGAGCGGCGTCGACGTGGATGACCGGCTGAAGCTGGCGCGCGAGGACATAGACGAGCTGAACGAGGAGTTCCTGCTCCTGTCGGGATGGAAGGCCGGCGAGTGACGGTGGATGGCTCGCGCCGGGAGGTCTGGCGCTTGATGCGACGGAACGGGGGCACGAAGACGATCAGCCCTTGAATGGCGGTGACGGCGGTGACAATTCGGGCGGCATGGAAGCGCGCATCGCCCGGCTCGAAGCGAGCATGGATTTCGTCAAGGCGGAGCTGAACAAGCTCTCGGGCGTGCCCGTCGAGTTGGCGCGTCTATCCGAACGGGTGAGCCACTTGCCGACGAAAAGTGACGTGGACGCGGCGATCGACCGTGCCGGTGCGCGTACGCAACGGACGATGGCGATCGTGGGCGGGCTCGTGACGGTCGCGGTCGCCGCGATCAACTATCTGCCCAAATTGTTGGGCTGACCCTGCCGGGTGCAGGTGAACGAAAACCTCTGGAGTACACACATGGTTCGCTTTGCTCTTCTCACCGCCACCTTCATCGCCTCGCTCGGCCTCGTCGCCGCTCCCGTTTCCGCCAAGGGCTGCATCAAGGGCGCTGCCGTCGGCGGTGCCGGTGGTCATTTCGCGGGCCACCATGCCGTGCTCGGCGCTGCGGCGGGCTGCGCCTATGGCCATCACCGTGCCAAGGTCGCGGCGCGGCAGCAGCGCCAGGCGCAGGCCGGCCGCTGATCCGGCGTTGACCGCCGGCGCGCGCCGGCGGTCAACGAGGGGGTTGCCCGAGCGCATCGCGACGGCATCCTCACCGCCGCCAGCCTGATGGTGGCGGGCGATGCCGCCGCCGAGGCTGTGGACCTCGCGCGGACGATTCCGACCCTCGGCGTCGGCCTCCACCTCGTGCTGGTCGAGGGACGGCCGGTACTCCCGCCCGATCGCATCCCGGCCCTGGTCGGCCGCGACGGCCTGTTCCGCCGAGACATGGCGCGATCGGCGTTCCGGATGTTCGCCGATCCCGCCGCCCGCGCGCAGCTTCATGCCGAGGTCGATGCGCAGTTCGCTGCCTTCGCCGCCACCGGCCTGCCGCTCGACCACGTCAACGCGCACAAGCATTTCCACCTCCACCCGACCATCGCCTCGGCGGTGCTCGGGATCGGGCCGCGCTACGGGATGCGGGCGGTGCGCGCGCCGGTGGAGCGTGGCCATCGCGGGATCGAGGCGGTCTGGGCCCGGCTGCTCCAGCGACGGCTCAGGCGCGCCGGGCTGCTGGTGCCCGATCAGGTGATCGGCCTTGCCTGGACCGGTGCGTTCGATGCTCCCCGGATGCGCGCCGCGCTGGGCCATCTGCCGCCGGGGCTGACTGAGATCTACACGCATCCCGCCACCGCCGACGGATATCCCGGCTCCGCTCCGGGCTATCGCTATCGCGACGAACTGGCGGCGCTCACCGACGGCCTTGCGAAGGCCGCGATCACACGCGAAAGACTGATCCATGGCCACTTCCGTCACTTCCTTCCCCGCTGATGCCCTGCCGCCGCGCCGGCATCCCGATCTGGAGCCGCTTCGCGTGTCGCCGCCGTCGTTCGAGGCGGTGCCCCCGCCCGGACAAAAGGTGCGCATGGGCTCGGACGAGCATCGCCGGATGATGGCGCGGATGATGCTCGACACGCACGACCCCTACCGCCCCGCGCTGATCCACTGGCCCGAGCTCGACGAGGCGACGCGCCAGCGGATCGTCTCGCTGCCGATCTGGGACATCGCGGTGCAGACCGAAGGGCGCGCGGGCATGAACATGGGCACCTATGCCGAGTTCATCCGCGATCCCGTGCTGCACGAGGCGCTGTCGATGAACGCGTATGAGGAGCGGCGCCACAAGTTGGTGCTGTCCGACATGGTGCAGGCGTACGGCATCGAGCTGGAGCCCGAGCCCGAGTATGTCCGTCCGCGCGACCCCGAGTTCGCCTATATGCGCACCGGCTATTCCGAGTGTATCGACAGTTTCTTCGGCTTCGGGCTGTTCAAGCTCGCCAAGGACACCGGCTTCTTCCCGCCCGAGCTGATCGAGACGTTCGATCCGGTGATGCGCGAGGAGGGACGGCACATCATCTTCTTCGTCAACTGGGTCGCCTGGTACCGCCGCCAATTGCCCTGGTGGCGGCGGACGGTGTTCGAGGCCAAGGTGATCGCGGTGTGGTTCGCGCTGATCGCCGAGCGGATCAGCATGGCGCGCGGTATGGGCGACGGGAACACCAAGGCGGAGGAGAACAACTTCACGCTCAACGGCTCGAAGGAGCTGGGTGTCGAGGTGAGCTTCCCCGAGCTCGCGCGCATCTGCCTGTCGGAGAACGACGCTCGGATGGCGCCCTATGACCCGCGGCTGAAGCGGCCGAAGTTCGTGCCCGCGATGATGCGCCTCGCGCTCAGGTTCGCGCTCAAATCTAAGACGCCGGTCACGGCGTGAAACATTATGCGCGCGCCGGCGTGCTCGTCGCCACGCTGGCGGGCCTGGCGGCGGCGTGGTGGGCGTTCGGGCGGGCGGGGCTCGCCGGCGTCGCGGCGGTGGCCGCGCGGCTGGGCGTCGGCGGCTTCGCGCTGTTCTGCCTGTGGGCGCTCGGCACGTTCGCGCTGCTCGGCGCGGCGTGGCTGGCGGCGGCGCCGGGCGAAGGGCCTGCGCGCCTGTGGCTGTTCGGCTGGGCGCGGATGGTGCGCGAGGCGGTGTCGGACCTGCTGCCCTTCTCGCAACTAGGCGGCATCGTCGTCAGCGCGCGCACGCTGGGCCATGGCGGCGTGCCGATCCCGATCGTCTGGGGCTCGTTGCTCGCCGACCTCGTCACGGAGATGGCGAGCCAGGTCGCGCTGACACTGCTCGGCCTCGCGCTGATGGTGTCGATCCTGGCCGGGCCGGGAGCGGGGTCCGGTGAGCTGCGCCCGCTGGTGGTCGGCGGCGTGGCGCTGATGGTCGCGATCACGGCGGGCTTCTTCTTCGCGCAGCGGCATGGGCTTGCGCTGCTCGGGCGGCTGGCGGCCAAGCTGTTGCCGGGGTCGGTCGCGAGCATGGCGCAGATCGAGGGTGCGCGCGCGCATGTCTTCTCGCGCCCGCGGCGGATCGCGGCGGCGTTCGTGCTGAACCTGCTCGCGTGGACGGCGACGGTGGGCGGCGTCTGGCTCGCGCTGCGGCTGATGGGCGCGCCGTTGTCGTTCGGCCGCACGCTGAGTTTGGAGGTGATGATCTTCACGCTGCGCTCCGTCGCCTTCGCGGTGCCCGGCGCGATCGGCTTCCAGGAGGCGGGCTATACGCTCGCCGCGCCGCTGCTCGGGCTGCCGGTGGAGGCCGCGCTCGCGCTCAGCCTCGCCAAGCGCGCGCGCGACGTCGCGATCGGGCTGCCGAGCCTGCTGGTCTGGCAGCTGTCGGAAGCCCGCGCGATCGTCTCGCGGCAGTGACCGCGACCGCCGCTGCGACGAAGCGTGGCACGGGCACGGCCGGCTAAGGCCTTGAGCAGGAACGCACACTCATTCCGGTAAGTCATTTGCGCTATGGTTTGCCTGGGGCAACCAATATCCGGCAGGTGCGATGATCGAAGACGTGTCCGCGGGGCCTCAGCGCCGCGCTTTCCTGAAATCTGGCCTGGCGCTCGCCGGCGCGCTCGCGGTGCCCGGTGCCGTGTCGGCGGCGCTTCGGGGTCAGCAGGTGCGCGGCACCTTCGCCACGATGGACGGTGCCGTCCTGCCGAGCCGCTCCGTCGCGAGCCTCGTGTCGACGCCCCCTACCTCGACCCGCGTCGTCCGTCCCGAGCTGATGCGGCACGCGCTGACGGCGCTAGGGCGTCACGCGGACGCGATCCGTCACCAGGACCGGATCGCGATCGTCGACTTCACCGCTCCGTCGGCGAAGGCGCGGTTCCACATCGTCGACATCGTCAATGGCGACAGCACGTCCTACCTCGTCGCGCACGGCAGCGGATCGGACCCGACGCATACCGGCTGGCTGCAGCGCTTCTCCAATGCCGACGGCTCCAATGCGTCGTGCGAGGGCGCGTTCGTCGCCAGCGATTATTACGTCGGCAAGCACGGCCGGTCGCAGCGGCTGGTCGGGCTCGATCCCACCAACGACAACGCGCTGCCCCGCGCGATCGTCGTCCACTCGGCCTGGTATTCCAACCCGGAGATGCTGCGCACCCACGGCATGCTCGGTCGCAGCCAAGGCTGTTTCGCGGTCGGCGAGCAGGACCTGCAGACGGTGTTCGACCGGCTCGGCGAAGGCCGGATGATCTACGCGGCGAAGGTGTAAGTTTCTGGTTTATCCTCCCCCACCAGGGGGAGGTGGCGCCGGAGGCGACGGAGGGGGAAGTATCCCAGACGTCAGCCAGTCCTCCCCCTCCGTCCGGCTGCGCCGGCCACCTCCCCCTGGCGGGGGAGGACTGCTTTCCCTCAGTTCATCAGCTCTACCGCCATCGCGGTCGCCTCGCCGCCGCCGATGCACAGGCTGGCGAGCCCGCGCTTCTGGCCCGCGCCCTGCAGTGCCGACAGCAATGTCGCCAGCACCCGCGCGCCGCTCGCGCCGATCGGGTGGCCGAGCGCGCAGGCGCCGCCGTGGATGTTGACCACGTCATGCGCGAGGCCGAGGTCGCGCATCGCGATCATCGCCACCACCGCGAATGCCTCGTTCACCTCGAACAGGTCGACGTCGCCCGTCTCCCAGCCGGCCTTCTCCAGCGCCTTGCGCATCGCGAACACCGGCGCGGTGGTGAAGCGGGCGGGGGCGTGGGCGTGGGCGGCGTGGCTCACCACCCGCGCGATCGGCGTGATCCCCAGCCGCTCGGCGACCGAGGCGCGCGTCATCACCAGTGCGGCGGCACCGTCGGAGATCGACGAGGCGTTGGCCGCGGTGATCGTGCCTTCCTTGGAGAAGGCGGGCTTGAGCGTCGGGATCTTGGCGACGTCGCCCTTCGCGGGCTGCTCGTCCTCGACGACCGTCACCGATCCCTTGCGGCCGGCGACCGACACCGGGACGATCTCGCGCGCGAACGATCCGTCCTTCTGCGCCCGCTGCGCGCGGTGGAGAGACTCGATCGCATAATCGTCCATCGCGGCGCGGGTGAACTGATACTCGTTCGCCACGTCCTCGGCGAAATTACCCATCAGCTTGCCGGGCTGGTACGCGTCCTCCAGCCCGTCGAGGTACATATGGTCGTACATCGTGTCGTGGCCGATCCGCGCGCCCGAGCGGTGTTTCTTGGACAGATAGGGCGCGTTGGTCATGCTCTCCATGCCGCCCGCGATGCCGAGGTCGAGCGCGCCCGCGCCGAGCGCCTCGGCCATCATGATCGCCGCCTGCATGCCGCTGCCGCACATCTTGTTGACCGTGGTCGCCTCGACATGGTCGCCGAGCCCGGCGTTGATCGCCGCCTGGCGGGCGGGCGCCTGGCCGAGACCGGCGGAGAGGACGCAGCCCATCACGATCCGCTCGACGTCCGCCGCCGCCACGCCCGCGCGCTCCACCGCGCCCGCGACCGCAACCGTGCCGAGATCGGTCGCGGAGGCGCCGGCGAGCGCTCCCTGGAACGAGCCCATCGGCGTGCGCGCATAGGACAGGATGACGACAGGATCGGTGGCGGTATCGGTGGCCATGTAGAAGTATCCTTTGAGACTGTGCTGCACTGCGACATAGGTACGAACACGCAAGGACGCAAATCGGACTGACGCAGGGAATATCGCCGCCGGCCGGAACCGCCTAGGCGGCGGCCATGGACATCGCCACTATCGTCAAATGGATCGCCTCCGTCAGCGGCATGATCGCCGCGCTGCTGGTCGCCGCGGACCTCGGCAAGCGCGACACGGGTTGGGCCATGGTGCTGTTCTGTGGCTCCGCTCTATTCTGGCTGGCGGGCGCGACGCTGACGCGGGACTGGGCATTGGGCACGCAGAACGTGGCGCTGTTCGCGATCGACGTGTTCGGCGTGTACCGGTATCTGATTCGCGACCGTGACGGCTGACCCGCCGCTCCTGTCGGTTGCCTGGCCGGCGCTGCTGGCTCCCTTGCTGCTGGCTGGTGCCGGGCTGATCGCGGGCAGCTTCCTCGCGACGCTGGTGATCCGCTGGCCGGAAGGGCGATCGGTCGCGCGGGGCCGGTCGGCGTGCGACGGCTGCGGCCGGGCGCTGACCGCTCCTGAACTGGTGCCGCTGCTGAGCGCCGCCGTCACGCGCGGACGGTGCCGGACGTGCGGCGCCGCGATCGATCCGCGACACTGGCGCATCGAGGCGGGATGCGCGGCGGTGGGCGCGCTCGCGGGCTGGGCGGCGCCGGGCTGGGCGGGCGTGGCGGGCGCGGTGTTCGGCTGGCTGCTGCTCGCGCTCGCCGCGCTCGACGCCGCCGACCTGTGGCTGCCGGACGCGCTGGTGCTGCCGCTCGCGCTCGCGGGTCTGGCGACGGGCGCGGCGGGGCTGGAGCCGCCGCTGGCGGAGCGGCTGATCGGCGGCGTGGTCGGCTATGGCGTGCTCCGGGCGATCGGCGCCGGATATCGTCATTGGCGTGGGCGCGAAGGGCTGGGCGGGGGCGACCCCAAGCTGCTCGGCGCGATCGGGCTGTGGCTCGGGTGGCGGATGCTGCCCTGGGTGCTGGTGGTCGCCAGCGTCGCCGGCCTGCTGGGCGTCGGCATCGCGAGGCTGCGGGGCCGCCCGGTGCGCGCGGACACGCCGGTGCCGCTCGGCGCGCTGATGGCGGCGGCGGCTTACCCGATCTGGCTGGTGATGATAGCATGGCAACCATGATGCTGCTTCTCCTCGCGCTCCAGGCGGCCGCGCCGGCGATGACGCCTCCGGCGACGGGCGGCATCGACGGCTCGCCGCTGAGCGCGATTCCGCGCCAGCAACTGCCCGCGACGGGCTGCGCAGCGTTCCTGTGGAGCGTCGGCACGCGCCACGATCTGGTCGCGATGGCGAGCGCGGAGCCTGCGCGGCTGCGGCTGTCGATCGACGGCAAGATCGTCGATCTCGCCCGCGCCGATCAGGCCGGCGCGGCGACCTTCGGCTTCGCGGGCACGAGCCGGTACCAAGCGACAGGCGTCGACGTGACGCTGGCCATGACCGTCGCCGCGGACCCGAACCTGACGCAGGGCGGCACGGTGCCGAGCGCGACGCTGACGCTCGTGCGGCCGGGCCAGGACAGCGTCGTGCTGCCGGTCGCCGGGCTGATCGGCTGCGCACCCGCCGCGCCCGCGGCGGGGCAGTAAAGCGGCCTAGACCGGCTCGCCCGCGTTCCGCGCCCGCTCGACCCGGCTCGCCTCCGCCGCCGGCACCAGCCGATAGGCGGCGATCGCGGCGGCGAGGCCGATCGGCGCGACCGCCAGCATCGACAGCACGCCCGTCGACAGGCTGCCGCTCAACGTCGAGATGCGCCCCGCCATATAGGGTCCGATCGCGAGACCCAGCAGCGTGGTGCCCAGGAAGAAGGTCGCGGTCGCCGTCCCGCGCATCCGGGGCAGGACCAGATCCTGCGTCGTCGCCGCCGACGCGCCCAGCGCGCAGCTCGCGAGCATGCCGGTGACCAGCAGGCAGACGTAGAAGACGGGCGGGCTGGCGGTCGTGAACGCGACCACCATCAGCGGCAGTGGCGCGGCCGATCCGAACAGCACCACCATCTGCCGACCGGTCGCGTACCGACGCCGCAGCCGGTCCGCGACGATGCCGCCGGCGGTGACGCCGATCAGGCCGCCCAAAGCGCCGTTGCCGCCGATGATGAACCCCGCGACCTCACGCGTCTGCCCCAGGATGCGCAACGCGTACGGCGCCGCCCAGAACGACACCCCATAGGCAATGAAGGCGTTGAGCCCATAGGCGACGACGACGCAGACGAACGCCGGGCTGCCGATCACCAGCGCCCAAGTCGCCGGATCGCGCCGCTTGAGCGCGAGTCCCCAGGAGACGACGGCATAGACGCCGATGCCGACCGACCCCCATTGCCAGCGCGCTCCGGGCGTCCAGCCCTCCAGCGCGTTCATCCCGATCACCGCCGCCAGGATGACGACGGCGGCGACCAGGTTGTTCGCCAGTGCACGGGGGCCGAGCCGCGCTGCGCCGATCAGCGTCAGCGGCGGCACCACCGTCAGCAGCTCGTCGCGAAACGCGCGGAATGGGGCGGGGTGGCGCGGCGCCTCGGGCAGGTTGTCGATCGCGCCGCGGGTGGGTTCGCGCAGCGTCGCGATGATCGCCGCCAGCACCAGACCGGGCAGCCCCACGACGAGGAATGCCGCCTGCCATCCGACGAGCCCTAGCGGGCCGCCTGTGGGATACGCTGCGTTCCAGCGGTGGACCACCAGTCCGCCGAGCCCCAGCGACAGCCCGCCGCCGAAATAGATGCCGGCCGAATAGATCGACAGCGCCGTCGCGCGCAGCCGCCGCGGGAAATGGTCGGAGATCAGCGAATAGGCGGATGGGCTCGCGGTCGCCTCGCCGACGCCGACGCCGATCCGCGCGGCCGACAGCTGCGCGCCACTGCGTGCGAAGCCGGACAGCGTCGTCATCGCGGACCACAGCGCGAGGCCGAGCGTGATGAGCCGCACCCGGTGCCAATTGTCCGCCAGCCGCCCGAGCGGGATGCCGAACAGCGCGTAGAAGACGCCGAACGCGGTGCCGTACAGGAACCCCAGATCCTCGTCGGCGAGGTGCAGGTCGCGCTTGATGTCCTCCGCCAGGATCGAGATGATCTGCCGGTCGATGAAGTTCAGGCAATAGACCAGGAACAGCAGCCCGAGCACATACCAGGCATAGCCGCTCGCCCGCGTATCGTCGGCCCGTGTCTCGTCGGCCCGTGTCTCGTCGGTACGCGCCGTCGCGTCGGGAGCCATGCCTTGCGATCCTCTCGTCTTTGCCGGTAGCGTAGCGGCACGGCGGCGGTGGGGAAAGCGGCTTCGCCCCGCACCGCGCCGCCCTCAAATGACGCGAGCGACCGCTGGTACTGCTTTGGATTGACCCGAAAACGTCAGTGGGCGCGGAACGTCGGAACGACCCGGCCCGTTTCGGCAGCGATTAACCAAGGCGAGCCGAGCCATGAGCGAAACCCACCAACATTCCGACGACGCGCCACACAGCACGTCCAAGTCGGGCGACGCTAGCGACCAGGTTTCGTCCACGCTGAAGGACGCCAAGGGCGGTGCCGCCGTCGGGCGCGCGGTGACGATCAACCGCCCCGTCGAGGAGGTTTACGCCTATTTCCGCGACTTCTCGCACCTGCCGAGCTTCATGGAGAACGTCGTGTCGATCGAGGTGAAGGATGCGGTCCGTTCGCACTGGGTCGTCAAGGCGCCGGCCGGGCGCACGGTCGAGTGGGATGCGCGCGTGACGGCGGACGTGCCAAACCGGTCGCTCGCCTGGACCAGCGAGGAGGGCGCGGACGTGCCCAACAGCGGCGTCGTCACCTTCAAGCCGGTCGAGGGTCGCGGCACCGTTGTCACCGTGACGATCCTGTACGATCCGCCGGGCGGTGCGGTCGGCAAGCTGGTCGCCAAGATGTTCCAGCGTGAGCCCGCGATCCAGGCGCGCCGCGATCTCGCCCGGTTCAAGCAGTTGATGGAGACCGGCGAGGTGGCGACACCCGCGATGAACCCCAAGCAGTTCGAGGAGATGGGCCTGTGAGAGCGTTGGCTTGGCACGGCAAACACGATGTTAGGATGGACACCGTCCCCGATCCCGAGATCGTCAACCCGCGGGACTGTATCATCAAGGTGACGTCCACCGCGATCTGCGGCTCGGACCTTCATCTGTACGACGGGTTCATCCCGACGATGCAGTCGGGCGACATATTGGGCCACGAGTTCATGGGCGAGGTGGTCGAGGTCGGCGCCAAGTCGACGCTCAAGAAGGGGCAGCGGGTCGTGGTGCCGTTCACCATCGCGTGCGGCTCCTGCTATCATTGTGGCAAGCATCAATATTCCGCCTGCCCCAATGGCCTGCCCGCCGACAATCAGGACATCGCGATGGAGTTGTACGGGCACGAGATGTCCGGGCTGTTCGGCTACAGCCACATGACCGGCGGCTATGCCGGCGGCCAGGCGGAATATGTCCGCGTGCCGTTCAGCGACGTCGGCCCGATCGTGATCCCGGATGGGGTGCCGGACGACAAGGTGCTGTTCCTGTCCGACATCCTGCCAACCGGCTGGCAGGCGGCGGAATACGCCGAGATCGAGCCGGGCGACACGGTCGCGGTCTGGGGCTGCGGTCCGGTCGGGCTGTTCGCGGTGCAGTCGGCGTTCCTGATGGGCGCCGCGCGCGTCATCGCGATCGACCATTTCCCGCACCGGCTGGCGCTTGCCGCGAAGTTCGGCGCCGAGACGATCAACTTCGAGGATAGCGCGACCTACGAGGCGCTGATGGAGATGACCGGCGGGATCGGTCCCGACGCGGTGATCGATGCCGTGGGGCTGGAGGCGCACGGGCTGTTCGGCGACAATGTGGTCGACCAGGTGAAGAAGACGCTGATGCTCGGCACCGATCGGGCGCACTCGATCCGCCAGGCGATCGTCGCCTGCCGCAAGGGCGGACGCGTGTCGATGCCGGCGGTGTACGGCGGCATGGTCGACAAGTTTCCGCTCGGCGCCTTCATGGAAAAGGGCCTGACACTCAAGACCGGCCAGACGCACGTCCAGCATTACATGCCCGCGCTGCTCAACGCGATCATGGAAGGCGAGATCGACACCGAGTTCCTGATCTCCCACCGCCTGCCGCTCGAGGACGCGCCCAAGGGCTACAAGATGTTCAAGGACCAGCAGAACGAGGTGACGAAGGTCGTTCTGAAGACCGGCTCGCTCACCGCCTGACACCGCGCGATCCCTTCCATCCAGGAGAAACACCATGGCCAACAAGCTCGCGATCGTCACCGGCGCCTCGACCGGCATCGGCTTCGAACTTGCCCATCTCGCCGCGCAGAACGGCTACGACCTGATTGTCGCCGCCGACGAGCCGCTGATCGATGCGGCGGCCGCCGACTTCAAGACGCATGGCGTGTCGGTCGAGTCGGTCGAGGCGGACCTGTCCACCGCCGAGGGCATCGACCGGCTGCTTGCGACGACGAACGGCCGCCAGATCCACGTGCTGTGCGCCAATGCCGGGCGCGGGCTCGGCCATGGCTTCCTCGATCAATCGGTGGCCGATTGGCGCAAGGTGATCGACACCAACGTCTTCGGCACCAGCTACATCCTGCAGAAGGTGCTGGCGCGGATGGTGGCGCATGGCGAGGGCAAGGTGCTCGTCACGGGCTCGATCGCCGGGCACATCCCAGGGGCGTTCCAGGCGGTGTACAACGCCAGTAAGGCCTATCTCGACAATTTCGTGCCCGCGATCATCAACGAGATCAAGGATCACAAGGGCGTCACGATCACCAACCTGATGCCCGGACCGGTGGAGACGGAGTTCTTCGATCGCGGCGGGATGATGGACACCGACGTGGGCCAGTCCAAGTCGAAGAGCGATCCGGCGGATGTCGCGAAGGACGGCTGGGAGGCGATGATGGCCGGCAAGTCGGCGATCACGTCCGGCTGGAAGAACAAGGTGCAGACCGTACTGACACATGTCGTGCCCGATTCGGTGCTGGCAGAACAGCACCGCGCGATGGCCGAGCCGGGCAGCGGCAACAAATGACGTCGGCGACGGGTCCGGCGACGCTGCGTCCGGACCTTGACCCTTGGGGGTACTCGGCCTAGGCGCAACTCCGCTCGACGGCCCCTTCGTCTAAGGGTTAGGACGCGGCCCTTTCACGGCTGAAATACGGGTTCGAATCCCGTAGGGGTCACCACCGCGGCCGCCAGGATGCCGCCATGCTCCGTTCCGGCAACCCGCCCATCGCGGGCGAAGCCAAGCCGGCCCGACCCGAGCGGTATACCGGGGGCAGGCGAGCCCCTGATCCATTGCGCTTCCCACCCGGTGCGCGAGCCGATACTGACGGCGCCCGGCACAGCTTCGTCTGAGGGGGTCCGATGCTCACTGTCCATCACCTGCGCAGCTCGCAATCCGAACGCATCGTCTGGCTGTGCGAGGAGCTGGGGCTCGATTACGACCTCAAGCTCTACGATCGACGTGCCGACCGCAGGGCGCCGGACGACTACAAGGCGCTTCACCCGATGGGCATCGCGCCGGTGATCGAGGACGGCGGTCGGGTGCTGGGCGAGAGCGGCGCCATCTGCGGCTATCTCAACCGCAAATATGGTGGCGGGCGGATGTCGCCATCCCCTAACGACCCCGACTTCACCGACTATCTGTTCTTCGTGCACTGGTCGAACGCCACGTTCATGGCCAGCCTGATGATGCAGCTGGCGGTGAGGCTCACGGGCGGGATGGACAAGCCGGGCGCGGCGTTCGTCAACGAACGGGTCGAGAGATCGTGGGCGCTGGCCGAGCGTCGGGTGGGCGACTCCGAGTTCTTCGGCGGCCGCAAGCTGACTACGGCCGACATCATGATGGTCTATATCCTGACCACCGCCCGCGCCTCCGCCGGCCCCCCGCTTGATGCGTTCCCCAACATCAGGACCTATCTTCAACGAATCGGGGCGCGGCCCGCCTACCAGCGGGCGATGGCCAGGGCCGAGCCGGGGTCGACGCCGAAGCTGGACTAGCTTCCCTGCTGCCGCGCCAAGCGCTCGCGCTCGCTGGCGACGACGTTTCCCTCACGGTGATGGCGGTATCTGGGGTGCTGGCAAACCTAGGCTTGATCAACACCCGGCCGCCAATACGTTACGGCGCCGTATCTGGATTGTCTTCACGGCCAGCGCTCACTCGACGGCGGGCTGGATGGCGAAGTCGTCGGTGCGACCGTCGGCCAGCTCTTCCCAGATGATGCTCAGCCGCTTGCCGCCCGCGCTCGCCTCATATCGGCGGGTGGTTATGCCGTCCGCTTCGTCCTCGCTCTTGAGAACGAAGCTGTCAAATGAGCCGAGCGGGCCAAGACTGGCGGTGTATGTGCCAAGCCGGTGTGCGTCCAGGAACGCGGAGAACTCCGGTGTGAGCAGTGCCCGGTCGGGCGCGCCGCCTTGCAGCTGGGCGAACAGCCTTCGTGCCCGCGCGTCGACCGACGTCGGCGGCAGCAGGAGGAAGGCGAGCCGGTCGGCGATGTGCGCGAAGCTGACTGTGGCGCTCGTGTTGGTCAGCACCACGATCGCAGTGTCGTCGTCTGGGTAGATGCTGTTACCCGCCAGGAAGCCCAGTCCCTGGCCGACGTGCGACCAGACTAGCCGGCCGCTCTTGCGTGAGACGAACAGGCCGAGCGCATAGGGCGACCGGTCCCCGCTCAGGAGCAGCGGCGGCGTGACCTCCTCCCGCGCCTGGCGGTCGGGAAGGAGCTTGCCCGACAGCAGGGCGATGTCCCAGCGGGCGAGGTCGGATGCCGTAGCGACGATCTGCCCTGCGCCGAACGACCAGCCCGGTCCCTCGTCGGGCGCCGGCTCCAGCGGGCCGAGGCCGGTGCGGACATAGCCGGTGGCGACATTGGGCGTGTTCGGCGTCACATGGTCGAGGTCGATGACGTCCGCCATGCCGAGTGGCCGGAAGATGCGCCGCTGTTGAAGCGCGAACAGCGGCTTGCCCGACGCGAGCTCGGCGATGCGACCCGCCATGACATAGTTGAGGTTCGAGTAGCGGAACCTGGCGCCGGGCGCGAACAGCAGCGGGTGACTGCCCCACTGCGCTATGATCCGGTCGGGCGTCGTCAACGCCGAGCGCGGCCCGGCGGGGTAGGTCTGAGGATAGTGGTCCGGCAAACCCGACACGTGCTCCAGCAGCTCGCGGACGGTAATGTGGCCGGCATCGGTGACCTGCGGCAACCAGCGGCTGACCGGCGCGTCGAGCGACAGCGTGCCGTCCGCGGCGAGTAGCAGGAGCGTCTGCGCGGTGATCGATTTGGATGCGGAGGCGAGTTGGTAGCGGGTGTCGACGCTCGCGCTCCGGCGCGGGACACTCGATGCGAGCCCGAACGCCCTGGCGTACACGATGCGACCCTGCCGGACGATGGCGACCGAGGCCGAGGGAGTGCCGTCTTCAGCCAGCACCTGCCGTATCGCGCCGTCCACCTGCCGGGCGAGTGCCGGCGGCAGGACCGGCTCGACTGGAGCGGGCGCATCGGCACCTGCGGTCGATCCAAGCATCCCCAGAAGCGCGGACATGATCAGGCGGGCGGGATGGGTCACTGCCTGATATGGCATGAAGCCGCGACCCGGTGTCAATTGTCCGCATCCTTCGCGCCGTGGACCGTTACTGGGTTGCTCAGGACCGGATAATAACGCCCGTCGATGAGGTCGATCCGCTTCTCCGACGGCACCGAAGTTCCGGCGCTCGGTTAGCGCAGCTGGATAACGGCGGAGCATATCGACCGCCGCGGCGGAGCTGGTACTCGCGCCGGATATGATGGCCTGTCTCGACGCGGCGTTCCCGGCGCCGCGCGGCCCTGTCCCGCTTGAGATGCTCTAGCCGCCCTTGGCCGGGTCGAAGTCGTAGACGCCGCCGGGCGTCGCGGCGACGAAGCGCCGTGGCGGGATCGACGCCGCCGACAGCGCCGTGGCGAGCGCCAGGCGGGGCGCCTCGCGCGGTTCGTCCGTGAGCTGGAACGTTCCCCAATGGATGCCGAGAGCGTGGCGCGCCTCGACGTCGCGCAGGATGCGCACCGCCTCCGCCGGGTCGACGTGCTGCGCGCGCATGAACCATCGCGGCTCATAGGCGCCGATCGGGATCAGCGCGACGTCGGGCGCGCCGAGACGCTCCCGGACCTGCTTGAAGATGACGCCATCGCCATAGCCGGTGTCGCCCACGAACCAGATTGTTCCGGCGGGCGTGTCGAGGAAGTGTCCGCTCCACAGCGCCATCCGCACGTCGGTCGGCCAACGGTTCGCCCAATGATAGGCCGGTGTGAGCGTCGTCGAGAGGCCCTCGCTCAGCGTGAGCCGATCCCACCAGTCGCCGACCACGCAGCGTGCGTCCGGCACCGCCGCCCGGAGGAACGCGTCGTTGCCGAGCGGCATCGCCATCAGCGGCGCATGGGTGGCCTGCAGCCGCTGGAGCGTCGCCACGTCCATGTGGTCGTAGTGACAATGGCTGATCAGAACGACGTCGATCGGCGGCAGGTCGTCGAACGCGATGCCTGGAATCGCGACCCGCCTCGGCCCGATCGATGCGAATGGGCTCGCCCGCTCGGACCACACCGGA
>NZ_CAXSHM010000036.1:0-28979 GCF_964237335.1 uncultured Sphingomonas sp. | reverse complement strand
TCGGTGGGCTCTAAACCGTTAGCGTTGTTTAGCGTGGGATCAGCGCCTTGCCCTCAACATGGTGGCTGTCGAGGCGGTCCGGATCGAGCGCGAGGGCAACCCGTTCGAGGCCATCTCCCATCTGGTGAAGGGCGCGCGCGGTCGCGAAGGGCTGATCAACGGCGATCCCGACCACGGAATCTGGACGGCCGGCATCGTGCAGGGGCTGATCCACGACGTGCCGACCGTCAGACAGCTGGTGGATCGTATCATCGCCGAAGCGGAGGCGATCATCGACGGGCGGCTCCGCTCGCTCATGGGGCAAGCCACCCGAATTGCCGCCTGACTGCCCGGCGGCGGCTATCTGAGGAGGTAGCCGCCGTCGATCACCAGGCCGTGGCCGCGAACATATTCCGCTTCGGGCGCGGCGAGGAACAGCACGGCGGTAGCGACCTCCTCCGGCCGACCGAACCGCCGGGCGGGGATACTGCGCAGGAATTTCCGGTGCATCTCCTCGTCGGCCTTTGCCCAGTCGATGATCCGCGTGTCGATGAAGCCCGGCGCGACCATGTTGGCGCGGATGCCTTCCCTCGCCCACATGTCGGCGATCGAGCGGGTGAAGCCCAGCACCGCCGCCTTGCTGGCCGTATAGGCTGGCCGATCGCGCAAGCCGATGAAGCTCGCCAGCGACCCGATGTTGACGATCGCGCCCTGCGTTGCCGCCAGTCGCTCCCGAAAGCGGTAACACAGGTCGACCAGCGCGTTCAGATTGACCTCGATCACCGTGCGGTATCCGGCTTCCTCATACTCATCGTCGCGTGCCATGCCGGCATTGTTGACCAGCACGTCGAGGGTCGGAATCGCGAGCGCCAGTGCCTCGCGTTCGGCAGGGTCCTGCATTCGCACGCGATGATAGGTGAAGGCGGCGAGATCGTCCTCGTAGGTGTCCGATCGCTCGCGCGTGCCCGTGACATGAACGATCGCGCCGGCATCGGCGAACGCCCGCGCAACGGCTAGGCCAATACCCTGCGTCCCGCCGGACACCAGAACCACCTTGCCGGCATAGTCGAACCGGATCGCCACGGTGTTAGCGCCCCGTCGCTTCCGCGATCGAGCGGCCGATCGCGGCGAGCAGGTCCATCCGCGCGACCATCTCGCCGGCATCGGCCGACGCGGCGGTGCCGCGAATCATCCGCCCCTTGATGCCGTGGATGATCGCCGCCAGCCGGAACAGGTTGAACGCCAGGTGGGTGCCAAGCTCCGGTAGCTCCGTCCGTCCCGTGCGCCGACAATAGGCGGCGGTGTACGCAGCCTCGTCCGGCAGACCGAGCGCCGCGAGGTCGCGATCGGCAAGACCCCAAGGCACCGACGACGGCACCCGGTACATCATCAGATTATACGCGAAGTCGGTGACGGGATCGCCGAGCGTCGACAGCTCCCAGTCGAGCACCGCGATCACCCGCGGCTGGGTGGGGTGGAAGATGATGTTGTCGACGCGGTAGTCGCCATGCACCACCCGCGTGTCGCCATCGGCCGGCAGGTGCGCCGGCAACCACTCCACCAGGAAGTCCATGTCGGCCGTGCGCCCCGCCGCTTCGTCCTCGCGATACTGGCGCGACCAGCGGGCGACCTGCCGTTCGAGATAGCCGCCATGCCGCCCATAATCGCCCAGACCGACCTGCTCGGGGGAAAGCGCATGGATCGCGGCGAGCGTGCCGCCCATCGAGTCCTGCAGCGCGGCACGCTCCGCCGGGTCGACGCCCGGAAAGCCGCCGTCCCAGAAGATCCGCCCCTCGACCAGATCCATCACGTAGAACCAGGAACCTATGACCGTCTCGTCGGTGCACAGCGCCCGCACGCGCGGCACCGGTATGCCCGCTGCGGCCAGCGCCTGAATCACCCGCGCCTCGCGATCGACCGCGTGGGCGCCACTCAACAGAACGCCCAGCGGCTTGCGACGCAGGACGTACTGTGTTCCCGGCGTCGTCAGCTTAAACGTCGGGTTGGACTGGCCACCGCTGAACTGCTCGATGGTCAGTGGTCCCGCAAAGCCGTCGACATGCTCCGAGAGCCACGCTTCGAGGGCGGCGGCATCGATCTCGAAGCCTGCCCGTACCGCAGTAGCAACCGCCATCACGCCTGCGTCGCCTTCCAGTCGCGCTTGACCTTCTTGGCCAAGCTCCATTTGTGGACCTCGGTCGGCCCGTCGTAGATGCGGAAAGCGCGGACTTCCCGAAAGACCTGCTCGACGATCGTGTCGCCGGTCACGCCGGTTCCGCCCATCACCTGCACGCACCGGTCGGCGATCCGCATCAGCGCCTCGCTGACCGCGACCTTGGCCATCGAGCTCTCGACGGTGCCGAGGCTGCCGCTGTCCAGCACATCCGCGCACCAGTCGATCATCAGCTCGGCCTGTTTGAGGTCGATCAGGTTTTCCGCCAGCATGAAGCCGACCCCCTCGTGATCGACGAGCGGCTTGCCAAACGCGTGGCGGCGGCACGCATAGTCGGTCGCGATCTCGTTGGCGCGCCGGCACGATCCCAGCCACCGCATGCAATGGGTCAATCGCGCCGGGGCGAGGCGTACCTGCGCGAGCTTGAAGCCATCGCCCGGATTACCCAGCATCTGGTCGGCAGGCACGCGCAGCCCGTCGATGGCGATGACCGCGTGACCGCCGGGCATCGACGAGTCGATCGTGTCGAGCACGCGCTCGATCCGAACCGCAGGATCCGGCAGGTCGACCAGGAAAAGCGACGCGCCTTCCGGTGTCTTGGCCATCACGATGCCGACGCTGGCACCATCGGCACCGGTGATGAAGGCCTTGCGCCCGTCGATGACCCAGTGGTTGCCGTCGGCGCGCGCCGTGGTGAGCATCATCGAAGGGTCGGATCCGGCGCCGCCGTCCGCCGCTGGCTCTGTCATGAAGAACGCCGAACGCGCCTCGCCCGAAACAAGGGGGTCGAGGAAGCGACGCCGTTGCTCCGGGTCGGCGACCTTGCCCAGCAGGTACATGTTGCCCTCGTCCGGGGCCATGACGTTGACCGCCAACGGTCCGAGCGGAGACAGGCCCGCCGCCTGCAGCACCATCGCGGTATCGCGGTGGCTGAGGTGGCTACCGTCCGCCAGGATGTGTGGCGTCAGCACGCCGGCCTCGCGCGCCAGTCCGCGCAGCTCTTGCACTAGCGCATCGCTGGGGCCGTGCGACGCTCGCCGGGGATCACGCTCGAAGGGTGCCACCGTCTCGCGGACGAAGCGTTCGACGGTTGCGGCAATCGTTGCACCCGTGCTCATGCGCGGGCCTCCAGCGGACTGGCATAGGCTGGCCGTCGCTTGTCGAAGAACGCCGCCACGCCTTCCGAAAAGTCGCTCGTGGACGAACACAGCACCTGATTGCGGTCCTCCATCGCGATCGCATGTTCGAGGCTCGGCGCGTCGATACTCATCCGCAGACATTCCTTCGTCAGTCTCAGTCCCAGCGGTGCCGTCGTCAGCATCGCGTCGATGATCGGCAGCGCCGCCTCTTCCAACGCGTCGTCAGCTACGAGGCGGCTTACCAACCCGAGCGACGACGCCCGCGCGGCATCGATGAACGCGCCCGTCAGCATCAGTTCGGCGGCCACGCTCGCGCCCACCAGCCTCGGGAGCAAATAGGACACGCCGATATCGCAGGCGGACAAGCCGACGCGGAAGAACGCCGCGTTCATCCGCGTGCTCTCGCCCGCCAGCCGGATGTCCGATGCCAACGCCAGCGCGAAACCGCCACCGCAAGCAGGACCATGGATCAAGCTCACGATCGGCTGCGGGCAATAGCGCATCCGCATCACGATCTCGGCAATCGAGCGTTGCAGGTCGAGGCGGCCGATCGTATCCATCGCACCCAGATCGTCGACAAGGTCGAAACCTGCGCAGAAGCCGCGTCCGGCACCGCGCAAGACGATGACGCGCGTCTCGCGCCGGGTCGCGGCTCTGGCGAAATAGTCGCTAAGCGCCGCGATTAGGTCGCTGTCGAGCGCGTTGAGCCGCTTCGGACGGTTGAGCGTAAGCCAGTCCACCGCGCCCCGGCTCTCGATCGTCAACGGCCCGGTCATCGCGGGCGCTCCGGCACGGTAAGCGCGTCCGCGGAAGCATCACCCAGGATGGAGCCGCCGTCGACCTCAAGGATCGCGCCGGTGATGTATCGCGCGTGGTCGCTCGCTAGGAACAGCGCGGCGTCGGCAATGTCCCGTTTGGTGCCGTAGTCGCGCAGCGGTATCCGGCTTTTGAGTGCGGCCGTCACCGCAGCCGAGGGCGCAAGCCGCGCCATGCCTTCGGTGTCGCCGATCGGGCCCGGCGAGATCGCGTTCACGCGCACGCCCGCCGGGCCCCATTCCATCGCGAGCGTTTCGGTCAGGTTGTTGATTCCGGCCTTCGCAGCGCTGGCATGCGCCTGGAACATCAGCGGCCGCCTCGCCTGCCCGGCCGTGATCGAGATCAGCGATGCTCCCGGCTTGCGCAGATGCTCGAACGAGGCGCGCAGGACGTTGAACGTGCCGATGAGGTCGATCTCGATCACCGTGCGGAACGCATTCGCCGACAGCGCTACCGCAGGTGCGAGGAAGTTGCCCGCTGCGCCCGAGATGACCACGTCGATCGCGCCGAACCGGTCTGCCGCCTGCTGGAACGCCCGCTCAACCGCGGCAAAGTCGCGCACGTCGGCGACGAGGCCGATCGCCTCCCCGCCTGCATCGACGATGGACCGGGCGGCTGCCTCGATGCGATCCCGCGAGCGGCTGACCAAGCTGACAGTCGCACCCATTCCAGCAAAACGCTGGCCGATGGCGAGGTTGATCCCGCTCGATCCACCCGCGACTAAGACATTGCGCCCTGCGAACGCGTCGTCGCGAAAAAGCTCTGCTCCGTCAGCCATAGACCGGCTCCTTCCACCACGGGAAGAAGTCGGGCATGTCGCGGCTGACCTGGTCGGGGAAAACCGCGGGACGCTTGGCGAGGAACGAAGTCACTCCCTCCGCCACGTCAGCGCTGCGGCCGCGCGACACGATGCCGCGGCTGTCGACGCGGTGCGCCTCCATCGGATGACTCATGCCCAGCCCGCGCCACATCATCTGACGAATCAGCGCCACCGAGACGGGGGCGGTGCCGTCCGCGAACTTTCGCGCGAGGGCGCGTGCTGCGGGTAGCAATTCGTCTGGCGCATGAACCGAGCGGACCAGGCCGCCACTCAGCGCCTCGGCCGCATCGAACACGCCTCCGCCGTAACACCATTCGAGCGCCTGGCTGATGCCGACGACGCGCGGCAGGAACCAGGACGACGCCGCCTCGGGGACGATCCCACGGCGAGCGAAGACGAACCCGATCCGCGCCGTCTCGCTGGCGATCCGCACGTCCATCGGCAACGTCATGGTCGCGCCGACGCCCACCGCGGGGCCGTTGATCGCGGCGATCAGGGGCTTGAGACACCCGAACAGACGCAATGTGACCCGGCCGCCACCATCGCGCGCCGCATCCGTGGCGTAATCGAGCGTATCGGCATCCCCATCGATGGCAAAGGACTTGGCACCTTCGGAAAGGTCTGCGCCGGCGCAGAACGCGCGGCCGGCACCCGTGACGATGACCGAGCGCACGTCGTCATCGGCATCGATGCGGTCGATGACGTCGAGCATCTCGTCCATCATGCGAATGGTGAAGGAATTGAGCTTGTCGCGACGGTTCAGCGTGATCGTACCGACCCCGTCCGCAACGTCGAAGAGTATCGTGTTGTAGTCCATCGTCGTCCCTACAATGACTGGCCGTCGTCGACGATCATGTCCGATCCCGTGACGTTGCGGCTGGCATCCGACAGGAGGAACAGCAGCGTCTCGTCCAGCGCGTCCTCGTCGAGCATGCGGCGACGCGGCCAAGTGGCCATGTGCCGTTGACCGCCTTCGGTGTCGAACCAGTCGCCTGCCAGCTCGGACGCGATATAGCCGGGCGACAGCAGATTGACGTTGGGGCCAGAGCGCGCCCACTCGCGCGCCAGCAGCCGGCCCATGTGGGTCACCGCCGCTTTCGATGTGCTGTAGGCGACCGTTCCCGACGTTCGCATCTGTGCCGTAATCGACGAGATCAGCACAATCCGGCCGCGTTCGGAAACGCCGGCAGCGCGCATCCGTTTGGCCTCCTCGCGGACAGTCAGGAACGCGCCGCGCACATTAATCCCGAACAGCCGATCCCAGTCGTCGACCAGCACGTCGAGTGCGCGTCCCTCGACGCTGATTCCCGCGTTGGCAACGACGGAGTCGACCGGTCCGAACGCGGCCTCCGCGGCATCATAGGCCGCGATGATCGACGCTTCGTCGGCGACGTCGAGCGACACCGCCAACGCGCGGCCGCCCGCATCCTCCAGCTCGGCCCGCAGCGCTTCCAGCCGATCGAGCCGCCGCGCACCGATCACCACGGCGGCACCCGCCGCGGCGCACAGCCGGGCGAAGCGCACGCCGATGCCCGAAGAGGCACCGGTCACCAGCACCGTTCGTCCGGCGAGTT
The DNA here is from genome assembly GCF_964237335.1 of uncultured Sphingomonas sp. Classification (NCBI taxonomy): domain Bacteria; kingdom Pseudomonadati; phylum Pseudomonadota; class Alphaproteobacteria; order Sphingomonadales; family Sphingomonadaceae; genus Sphingomonas; species uncultured Sphingomonas sp. Next base: position 22,478 of record NZ_CAXSHM010000036.1, on the reverse strand, counting down.
GCCCCTGGCGATCGCCGCTCATGCGCCGACAAACCGAGCAGCGCGCTTGCCCTGGAAGGCGGCCACACCCTCGCGATAGTCGGCGCTTCGACCGGCACCGAGCTGCAGGGAGCGTTCGGCCGAAAGCGCCTCCTGCCAATCCGCGTCGACGGCGCGCCAGGCGACCTGCCGGATCGCGCGCAGCGAAGCGGGCCCAGCAGCCAGCCGTTGGGCGAGCGCCAGGGCATCGGCTTCCAGCTTGTCGTCGGGCACGATGCGATTGATGAGGCCCCAGGCGAGCGCGGTTTGGGCCGGCAGCTTTTCTCCCAGCAGCATCAGCTCCATCGCCCGGGGACGGCCGATCGTCCGCACCAGCAGATGCGACGAGCCCGCGTCCGGAACCAGGCCGATGCGCGCGAACGCCTGGAGGAAATACGCCGTCTCGCTCGCAACGATCATGTCGCCCGCGAGCGCGAGCGAGGCTCCAGCTCCAGCCGCGGCGCCGCGGACCGCGGTGATCCACGGCAAGCGGAGATCGTGCAGTCGCTGCATCAACGGATTAATATGCGTTTCAAGGGCCGATCCGGCATCGAACTCCTCCGGCGCGACGTCGTCGCCCATGCCGCCAGACAGGTTTGCACCCGAGCAGAATGCCCGGCCCGCCCCCGTCACGATCATCGCCCGCGCACGCGCCTCGACGGCATCCAGTGCTTCGGCGAACGCTGCGATGTTGCCCAGCGTGATCGCGTTGAGGGTGGTCGGATCGTTCAGCCGGACAATCGCCACATCGCCCTTCCACTCCAATTGGAGTGTCGGATCGCTCATGCCTCGTGTCCTTTCAATTGACGAAGATCGGCGCGCGACCGGCCATGGCCGCGGCTACTGCCTCGCGCTGGTTCGGTGCACCGAACAAGGCGGCCTGCTCCACCGCCTCGGCGCGCAGGGTCGCCTCGCGGCCGCCGCCGCTCCGCATCAGCCGCTTGGCCGCGCGCACCGCGTCGGGGCTCAGCGCCGTGATCGCGGCCGCCTGTTCCAGCGCCGCCGCCACCGGATCTGCCGCCGTTCGCGTCGCCAGGCCCAGTCTCACGGCTTCCTCGCCGTCGAACACCCGACCGGTGAACACCAGGTCAGCCAGAAGGTCGGGTCGCAGCAGGCCAGGCAACAGGACCATGCCGGCCATGTCGGGAACGAGGCCCCATTTCACTTCCATGAATGCCAGCCGCGCATCGGGCGCAACGATGCGCAGGTCGGCCCCGAGCGCGAGCTGAAGGCCTCCGCCGAACGCCACGCCATGAACGGCGGCAATTACCGGAACCGCAAGATCATGCCATTGCAGCACCGCCTGTTGCGCGACGTTGGCACCACCTGCGACCGACGTCTCGATATCGATCGACCGCTTACCGCCGGCGGACGCGGAGCGTAGCGCATCGAGGTCGATCCCGGAGCAGAAGCCACGCCCGGCACCCGACAATACCACCGCCCGGCAGTCGCGCCGGGCAGCGAGCATCGTCCCCGTCTCGACCAGGGCCGCGATCAATTCGCCATTGAGCGCGTTCATCCGCTCGGGCCGCGACAATTCGACGTGAGCGACGGCACCATGCCAACGGAGTGCGAGCACCATCGCCTAGCTCTCGAGCGTGCGTGCGATGAGCAGCTTCATCACCTCGGTCGTGCCGCCGTAGATCCGCTTGACGCGCACGTCCTTGTACATCCGCGCAATCGGATACTCGTTCATGTAGCCGTAGCCGCCGAACAGCTGCTGACAGGCATCGACGATCTTCTGCGCGCGCTCCGACACCCAATATTTCGCCATGCTGGCGGTGGCCGCATCCAGCGTACCGGCGAGCAGCCGCTCCATGCAGTCGTCGACGAAGCTGCGCGCGATCGTCGCCTCCGTCTTGCACTCGGCCAGCACGAATTGCGTGTTCTGGAAGTCGAGCAGGCGCTTGCCGAACGCCTGTCGCTCACGGACGTACGTCAGAGTCTCGTCGAGTGCCGCCTCGATCATCGCCAGCGACTCGATAGCGATGATGAGCCGCTCCTTCGGGAGCTCCTTCAAGAGCTGGTAGAGGCCCTGCCCCTCGACTCCGCCGAGCAGATGGTCAGCGGGCACCTGGACGTCGTCGAAAAACAGCTCGGACGTGTCGCGCATTTCGAGCCCGATCTTGTCGAGGTTTCGCCCTCGGCGGAAACCGTCGGCCTGCGCGGTCTCGACCACGATCAGCGACACGCCCTTGCTGCCCGCCGCCGGGTCGGTCTTGACCACGACGATCAACAGGTCGGCGATCTGCCCATTGGTGATGAACGTCTTCTGGCCGTTGACCGCATAACCATTGCCGCTGGGCCGGGCAGTCGAGCGGATCCCCTGAAGATCGGAGCCCGCGCCCGGCTCGGTCATCGCGATCGCGGTGATCAGTTCGCCCGACACGATCTTGGGCAACCAGCGATCGCGCTGGTCGGCAGTGCCGTATTTCTCAATGTACGGCGCGCAGATCGCGTTGTGCAGGGGAACGCCCCACCCCTCGGCGCCCGCGAGGCCGAGGTGGCGGATCAGCACCGCCTCGTGCCGGAAGTCGCCGCCCGCCCCGCCGAAGTCCGGCGAGACCGACAGGCCAAGCAAACCCGCGGCTGCTGCTTCTTCCCAGGCTGCCCGATCGACGACACCGGCCTCTCGCCAGGATTGTTGCCGGTCACTCGGCGCGATGTCTGCCAATGCACGAGCGACCGAGTCATCGAACATCACGAGCTCGTCGTCCATCCAGCGGGACGGCATGGAGAAAACAGCACCCATGATCAGCGCGGCGCCATTCGGATGGCACCGTCGAGGCGGATATCCTCGCCGTTGAAATACCCGTTCTCGAGCAGCGTCAGCGCGAGATGGGCATACTCGCTGGGGTCGCCCAGCCGCTTGGGGAACGGAACCGATGCCGCAAGGCCCGCCTTGACGTTCTCTGGCGCGCCTTGAAGCAGCGGCGTGTTGAACAGTCCGGGCAGAATGGTGTTGACGCGGATCCCCTCGCTCATCAGGTCGCGCGCGATCGGCAACGTCATGCCGACGATTCCGGCCTTCGACGCCGAATAGGCCGCCTGTCCCATCTGCCCGTCCTCGGCCGCGACGCTGGCGGTATTGACGATCGCACCGCGCTCCCCGCCATCGAGCGGCTCGAGCGTCAGCATGCCCGCCGCCGACTTGGCGATGCAGCGGAAGCTGCCCACGAGGTTGATCTGGATGACCCAGTTGAACGCATCGACCGGGAAGTGCTTGATCGAGCCGTCTTCCTTGCCGCGGCTGGCGGTCTTGATCGCGTTGCCGACGCCGGCACAGTTCACCAGGATGCGCTCCTGACCATGCGCCTCACGCGCCGCGACGAAACCGGCGTCGACGCTCTCGTCCGACGTGACGTCGACGGCACAGAAAACGCCGCCGACATCCTTGGCGACAGCCTCGCCCTTGTCCTTCTGCAGGTCGAAGATCGCGACCTTCGCTCCCTTCGCTGCCAAGGCGCGTGCGGTCGCCTCGCCCAGGCCTGATGCGCCGCCGGTGACGACGGCGCTGATGCCGTTCTCGATTTTCATTGGTCCAGTCCTCTTCGTATCACGCGTCGACGCGTTCGATGATGATGGCGGGCGCCATGCCGCCCGCGGCGCACATGGTGACGAGGCCGTATCGGCCGCCGGTGCGTTCCAGCTCGTCCAGCACGGTACCGATCAGGATCGCGCCCGTCGCGCCGATCGGATGGCCGAGCGCGATCGACCCTCCGTTAACGTTCACCTTGCTCCGGTCGAGATCGAGGTCGCGGATGAACTTCTCGGCCACGACCGCGAACGCCTCATTGATCTCCCACAGATCGATGTCGTCCTTGGTCAGACCGGCCTTGGCGAGCACCTTCCTGGCCGCAGGCACCGGCGCATTGAGCATCAGCGTGGGGTCATCGCCGACATTCGCAGTCGCTACGATGCGCGCACGCGGCTTCAGGCCGTGCTTCTCCGCATAGTCCCTGGAGGCGAGCAGCACCGCTGCCGCCCCGTCGACCACGCCCGACGAGTTGCCGGCGTGGTGCATCGCCTCAATCTTCAGGTCGGGATAGCGACGATTGATCTGCTGGCGGAAGGTCGTGCCCTTCTCGTCATAGGCCCAGTCCGCCATCCCGGCGAATGCGGGCTTGAGGATTGCTAGACCTTCTGCGGTCGTCTGCGGCCGGGGATATTCGTCGTGATCCAAGATCACGTTGCCGTCGTCGTCGGTCATCGGCACGAGCGATTTGGCGAAACGTCCCTCGGCGATCGCGACCGCGGCCTTGCGCTGGCTTTCCAGCCCGAACGCGTCGAGGTCCTGGCGCGTGATGCCCTCCATACTGGCGATAGCGTCGCCGCAGATGCCCTGATGCGACTGAGGATGCGCGGCGTCGAGCCGTTCGTTGTGCGATCCCATCAGCATCGGGGCCTTGCCCTCCGCCTGATCTTCGGCGGCCATCTGGCCGGTCAGGCTCATCATCTCGGTGCCCCCGGCGATGACGAGGTCCTCCATGCCACTCATGATCTGAGCCGCGGCGAGGCTGACGGTGGTGATGCCGCCGCCGCAGAAGCGATCCAGGGTCAAGCCGGATGCCTTGACGTCGTAGCCGGCGTCCAGCGCCGCCATCCGGCCGAGATCGCCCCCCTGCTTGCCGCGCTGGGTGGAGGTCGACCAGATGATGTCGTCCACCTCAGCGGTATCGAGATGGTTGCGCTCGGCGATCGCCTTCAGGACGGTCGCGGCGAGATGCTGCGGGTGAAGATGCGCGAGCGCGCCCTTGCCGGTCTTGCCAATTCCGCGGGGCGTCCTGACCGCGTCGATAATGTAAGCGTCTGTCATGCTGCTCTCTCGCTGATGAAGGTCATGCGTGAGCGACTCTGGCGGGTCGTGGCTGTGATGCTCCGGCGCGGGCTTCAGCCCAGGTCGCGACATCGGTGGGCTCGATCACGCCAGCGGCGGCCAGCGGGCCGGGATCCACCTCGCCGCCCAGCCAGTCGACGATGATCGCCTCACTCTGCTCGCCCATGAGCGGCGCTGGGGCCTGAGGCGCCTGCGGTTCGCCGGCGCGCTTGGCTGACCAGCGTTCCGCGATAACCCGTTCCTGGAGAAAGGGGTGGTGTTCGACCCGAAACAGGTCGCGCTCCCGATAATAGGCAAAGTCGGGAAGATCGGCGACCCGCAACATCCGCGCGGCCGGCACCCGCGCAGCCTGCAGTTGCGTCATTACCGCGTCCGCATCGCGCTCCGCCATCCACGATGACAGATGAGCATCGATTTCTGAGCGGTGGCCGCGACGGCCCTCTCGCGTCGCCAACGTCGGATCGTCGACCCCGATGACGGCAGCGAGTCGCTGCCAGTCCGCGTCTTCGCGAACTGTGACGACGCACCATTCATCGTCGCCAGCGGCGCGATACACGCCCCACGGCCAGTCCGGCGGCCCCTCCTCGGCCCCGCCTCGCGCGGCGCGCGAGACCTCTTCGGCGAACTGTGCCAGCATCACCTCGGCCTGGGCGATGCTCGCCCGGCCGCCGCGGCCGGTGCGCAGGCGGCGGATCAACAGCGCCACGGTCGCGATCGCACCCACTCGCCCCGCCACATGGTCGGGATAGATGGTCACCGTGTCGCAGAAACCCTGCGGATCGTCGGGATACCGCCAGGCCAGCGTCAGCCCAGTCGCCGCGCGCACGAGCGGGCCATAGCCCATTCTGCCACTCCACGGCCCCGTGGTGCCGAAGGCGGAACTGTCGGATTGCACGATGGCTGGATTGGTCGCGGCGATCACGTCTCCGCCCAAGCCCAACGACTCCATGGTTCCGGGCTTGAAGTTCGAGAGCACCACGTCGGCTGTGCGCACCAGGTCGAGGAAAAGTGCCCGGCCGGCCGGATCACGCAGATTAATGCCCAGGCTGCGCTTGTTGCGGTGCCCGGCGGCGAAGCTGACCGACAAGCCGTAGGTTAGATAGGACTGACGGTTCCCATCGGGATAGGCGCGCGACTCCACCTTGACGACGTCGGCGCCGCCGTCAGCCAACAGGCGCCCCTGCTCGGCCCCGACCACGATGACGCCCAGATCGAGGACGCGGAGCCCCGCGAACGGCAACGCTCCGCCTGGCAGCGGGGTCGGCCATGAACGAGCGTCGGGGGACGAGGTCGCCGGGCCCATCCGCTCGCCATCGATCGTCACGACGCCGTTGGGAACTGTCGCGTCGCTGCCATCCGCCAGATCCACGCGCGTGAAGGCCTCGCGCTGGCGCAGATGGTCCGCGGCCAGCGCCTCCTTGAAGGTCAGCACCGCCGCGATTGGCACGCCATGACGCTGGCCCTCCTCTTCCAGCTCGGAACGGGTCCGCGGGGCGAAGAAGGCGGCAATGGCCGGCAGCAGGTCTGGCGACTTGTAGCGTACAACCGTTTTCTCGAACTCCGGGCTGGCAAATGCCGCGGGCTCTCCCATCCACCGGAACATGCCCTGCCATTGCCGCCGGGCTAGCAGGCAGATTCGCACATGACCGTCCGCGCACGCCAGGATCGGATATTGGAACCCGCGAGCGGGTCGATCGCGCGACAGCAGGTGAGCAGGTTTGCCCAGCGTCGCACTGCCGCTGATGCCGAAGCCGGGATCAAGCGCCTGAACCGCCCCGTCGAGCGCCGAAAAGTCGACGTGATCGCCTTCGCCGGTGCGAAACGCGTGGTAGAGCGCGGTCGTCAGCGCGAAGGCACCCTGCACGGCGGCGCATTGATAGGCGAGCCGGCCCGGTGGCAGAAGCGGCGCACGCCCACGAAGTCCGGACCGTGACAACTCACCCGACAGGGCATGCAATATGGGATCGGTAGCCTGCCAGTCGGCGAAACTGGTGTCCGACCCAAAGTCGCTGACGGTCATCGTCACCAGATCGGGTCGGGTGGAGCGCAGGCCGGCAAGATCGATCCCGTGATCGCGATCGGCAACGATGGCATGGGCAGCGTCGAGCGCCGCCTTCCTGTCCGCGGCCACGACCATCCGTTTGCCCGCGTTTGCGGCCACATCGACGATGGCGTCATCGGACGGCGCAACGATCCGATCAACCTTGGCGCCCAGTTCGGCGAGGTAGCGGGTCAGCGACGCCATTGGGCCAGCCACCGCATCGACGATGCGCAGCCCGGCCAGGGGCCGGTCGATGGCAACGGGATCGTCCACCAGCCCGCCTTCAGGCCTGCGGGCCGCGGGCGAAGCTGGGCACGCCGTCCGGGATCGTCACCCACGGCAGTTTCGACTGGGTCCAGATGTGCATGCCTGGCACGAACGGTGCCGGGTCGTCCAGCGATCCTGCCTTCAGCGCGACCAGCTTGGGCGATGCACTAGGTACCGACCGGATCGGCGAGCCACAACGGCCGCAATGGTCGCGCAAGAGAGGTGCGCCGCTTTCGGTGTCTTCGTCCTGCCAAGTGGCGATCTCGCCCTGAACGGCTAAGCTGCTCGCGCGGACGATCAGATTCACCGAGAAGGCGGCTCCCGACTGTTTGCGGCACTGCGTGCAATGGCATGCGGCAACGGCCAGCGGTGGCGCAGACAGCGTGTAGCGGACCGTCCCGCAGCTACAACCACCGGTCAGCCTTGCCTCGTCCGACATCGCCGCTCTCCCTCGCATCAACAGCCGTGACGTCTCGATAAGTCGCTTTACCTAACGCTATTAGTTTGTAAACGGAGAACATCACCGCCGGACAAGGCGACAACGCATGGAGAGCAGGATGGCGACGCTGGCGATCGACCGGTATACGATGCTGATCGACGGGGAGATGGTGTCGACTAACGACACCATCTCCGTCCGCAATCCCGCCACGGGCGAGGTGTTCGCCGAGGCTCCCGCTGCCGACGCCGCCGATCTGGACCGCGCGGTCGCCGCAGCGACGCGGGCCTTTCCCGCCTGGCGCGACACGCCGATGGCGGACCGCAAGGCTGCGCTGGTGAAGGCGGCCGACATCATCGACGCGAATGCGCGGGAGCTCGCGTCGCTCTTCACGCAGGAGCAGGGGCGGCCCCTGCCAGGCGCGAAAGCCGAAGTGCGCGGCGCGGCCATGTGGCTGAAGGCGACGACGATGCTCGATCTGCCTGTCGAGGTGACCGAGGACAGCGATACGCGGCGCGTCGAGGTACATCATGTGCCGCTCGGCGTTGTCTGCGGGATCGTGCCCTGGAACTTCCCGGTGCTGCTCGCGATCTGGAAGATCGGGCCGGCGCTCATGGCGGGCAACACGCTGGTCCTCAAGCCGTCACCGTTCACGCCGCTGACGACGCTGCGGATCGCCGAGCTGATCGGCGGATGTTTCCCTGCCGGCGTGTTCAACGTTCTGTGTGGCGGCGACGCGCTGGGGCCGCTGATGACGAGTCATCGCGGCTTCGCCAAGATCACGTTCACCGGATCGACCGCGACAGGGCGGCGCGTCATGGAGTCGGCGGCCAAGGACCTCAAGCGGATCACGCTGGAACTCGGCGGCAACGACGCCGCCATCGTCATGCCCGACGTCGACGTCGATGCTATCGCCGAGCAGCTGTTCGAAGGTGCCTTCCACAACACGGCTCAGGTCTGCGTCGCGACCAAGCGGTTGTTCATCCACGCCGACATATACGACCAGCTTCGCGATCGACTGCACCAGCTCGTCAAGGACACGCCGGTGGGCGATGGTGCTGAGCAGGGAAACCGTTATGGCCCGATCCAGAACGAGGCGCAGTATCGCCGAGTCCTTGGCATGCTAGACGAGGCGCGGGCGAACGGCCTGACGCTGCTGGAGGGCGGATCAGTGCCCGAGCGAGGGTATTTCGTTCCCCTAACGCTCGTCGACAATCCGCCTGATGACAGCCGCGTCGTCGTCGAGGAGGCGTTCGGCCCGATCCTGCCCTTGCTCAAGTTCCACGACATCGACGAGGTGATCGAGCGCGCGAACGATACCGAGTACGGCCTTGCCGGCGCGGTATGGTCGGACGATGTCGAGCAGGCGACGCGGATCGCCCATCGGCTCGACACGGGGACGGTGTGGATCAACCAGAACCTCCAGTCGACGCCGTTCACGCCGCTCGCCGGCGCCAAGCAATCGGGCTTCGGGCAGGAGAACGGCGTGCCCGGACTGCTGGAGTTCACGCGATCAAAGGCTATCTTTATCCCCAAAGCACCGGCAGGCTCGATCCCCGAAGCGGAGGTGGCGGCACCGTGACGCTGGCGCTGTCCGCCGAGGACCAAGCGTTCAAGGACGAAGTCCGTGCTTTCCTGGCTGCAGAGCTTACCCCCCGGATGCGCGCCGCGGGAGAGTTGCGCACCAGCGTCTATGCGGAGCCCGGTGCTCAGGCGGCATGGCAGCAGGTACTGCACACGAAGGGCTGGGCTGCGCCTTCGTGGCCCAAGGAATATGGCGGTGCCGGCTGGTCGGTCGTTCAACGGGCGATCTACGCGCGCGAGCGGGTGACCGCGGGCGCGCCGCCGACGTCGCCGATGGGCATCGACCAGGTCGGCCCTGCGATCCTGCGGTTTGGGACGGACGAGCAGAAGGCGTTTTTCCTGCCGCGGATCCTGTCGGGTGAGCATTTCTGGTGCCAGGGCTACTCCGAGCCGCAGGCCGGCTCGGATCTTGCCGCGCTGGCGATGCGAGCAGAGCGCGACGGCGACGAGCTGGTATGCAGCGGCAGCAAGATCTGGACGACTCACGCCAACGTCGCGAACTGGATGTTCTGCCTCGTCCGCACGTCGCGCACGGGCCGCAAGCAGCAGGGCATCACTTTCCTGCTCATCGACATGACGTCGCCGGGGATCGAGGTCAGGCCGATCATCATGTCGTCGGGAGAGTGGATACAGAACCAGGTATTCTTCGACCAGGTCCGCGTCCCCATCGCCAACGTGCTCGGCGAAATCGATGACGGTTGGACCGTCGCCAAGTACCTGCTCGAGTTCGAGCGGGGCGGCACCGCCTATGCGCCGGAACTGCTGGCCAATCTGGCCGCGTTGCGTCGCCAGGCAAAGGGCATACCGGCAGAGGACGGCACGCTGGACGAAGACCCGGTCTTTGCCGCCCATCTCTCCGCCTTCGCCGTCGACGTCGAGGTTCTCGACGCTTTGGAGACCGAGGCGCTGTCGGCGGTTGCAGAGGGGCGGGAGATCGGGGCGGACGCATCGATGATGAAGATACTAGGTACCGAGCTGCAACAGCGATTCACCGAGTTGGCGTTGGAAGCAGCCGGGCCGCTTGCGCGTGCGTGGCAACCGGGCGTCACGGAGCCGGGCGGTCCTGTGTCCGGCTATCCCGGAGCGATCGCCGACCGCTCCAGCGGCCAGCCATGGCAGGCGATCGCGCCGCTGCGCTACCTCAACGAGCGCGCGGGATCGATTTATGCTGGCACGAACGAGATCCAGCGTGGCATTCTTGCCAAGGCGGAACTCGGCCTGTGACCTAGTACGGCTAGGCGGCTTCCTCGATCGTCAGCTTGGCGAAACGCTGGCGATGCTCGTCCAGGCCGCCAAGCTCGGTCTCGATCGCAGTCAGGCGTTTGAAATAACGGCCGATCGGCAAATCCTCCGTCATGCCCATGCCGCCGTGGAGCTGCACCGCCTGTTGCCCGACGAAGCGTCCCGCCTGCGCGGCCGTCGCCTTTGCAGCGCTCGCCAGGCGACCCCGCTCAAGCCAGCGTCCATCGATTGCCGCCATTGCGCGACGGGCGATCGCTCCGGCACGTCGAGCCTGGATATGCATGTCCACTAACCGATGTTGCACGACCTGGAACCCGGCAATTGGCTGGCCGAACTGCTCACGGGTCTTAGCATAGGAAACCGTGTCGGCGACCAACCGACGCATCAGCGCGGCCGCCTCGACCGACAGGCAGGCGATCGCCTCGTCATTCGCGGTGGTCAGCGCCTCATGCGCGTCGGGGGTCAGCAACGTCGCCTCGGCACCGATGAAGCGCAGGTCGGACGCCGATCGGCCATCGATCGTCGCATAGTCGTGGCTCGTCATCCCGGCGGTTCCGGCGGCGACCAGCAGCAACGCGGTGGCGTACCATTCGGTGCGCGCCGCGACGATGATCCACGCGGCCTCTGCACTGCCGATCACCAGCTTGGCATCGCCGTCCAGCCGCCACCCGGTCGCCGTCGGGGTCGCACTGACGGCGCCGCGCAACCGTCGATCGATCCCTGCCACCGCCACGCGCGCGCCATCGGTCGCGATCGCGCGCAGCAGGTCGTCTGCCGCTGGCGAGCGGTCAACCTGAAGAAGCCCTGCGGCAATGACTGCGGTATCCAGATAGCCGACCGGCAATCGATGCTCGCCGATCACGTCGAAAACCGGCTCGACCTCCGAAACTGACAGGCCAAGCCCACCCAGTGTTTCGGGAATGCGCAGGCCGAGCACACCCATGTCTCGCAATGCGGCCCACGTCCGGCCGTCATCGCTTTCGCCCACCAGCCGCCGGGTCAGCGCCTCGCGCAGTTGCTCGCGTTCCTCGCTCATGCTTGTTCCCTGGTTCACGCCGGCACGCGTCGCGCAGCGTCGCGTAATGCCGTCTTCAATATTTTGCCGGCCGGCGACAACGGCAACGACCGGACGATGTCGATCGACTTAGGCACTTTGTACCCGGCGATCAGCGTGCGGCAATGATCCCGCAGGTCACGCGCGTCGCAGCGCATGTCGGGCCGCAGCACGACGACGGCATGCACGGCCTCTCCCCAGCGCGCATCCGCCACGCCGATCACCGCTGCCTGGTGTACCGCGGGATGGCCGGCCAAGGCGTTCTCGACTTCGGCCGAGTAGACGTTCTCGCCCCCAGTGACGATCATGTCCTTCAGCCGGTCGACCACCGTCAGATACCCGCCAGCGCTCATCGTGCCGAGGTCGCCGGTGTGCATCCAGCCGCCGCGCAGCGCCTCGGCCGTTGCCTCCGGCAATTCCCAATAGCCAAGCATGACGCCGCCGCCCCGGACGACGATTTCCCCGACCGTTCCGTCCGCCACCTCGCGGTCGTCGGGGTCGACGACGCGGACCTCGGCCGCGATCGTCGCGATGCCGGCCGAGCGCTGCCGCCCGGCCGCGCGCGCGGCAGGTCCGTGATCGTCGGGACCCAGCATCGTCGCGATCGGCGACACCTCCGTCATCCCGTACGCCTGGACGAAGTCCACCCCGGGCAGCATAGCCATCGCACGATCGAGCAGCGCCGCGTCGATCGGCGAGGCGCCATAGACGATCCGTTGCAAGCTTTGGCCGCGGGCGGGCACGAAACCGGGATCGATCAGCATCGCCGCGAGCATCGTCGGCACCAGGAAGACGTCGGTGACCTGCTCGCGTTCGATCACCGCGAGCGCCGCCTCCGGATCGAACTGCGGCAGGAACACGTGGGTCGTGCCCGCGAGCAGAGATGTGTAGACGGCCGACTGCGCCCCGATGTGGAACAGCGGCGCGACGTGAAGATATGATCGCCCGGGGCGTGCGCCCGGGAAAGACAGGTAACCGGTGGCCGAGGCCAGGATGTTGGCATGGCTAAGCATCACACCCTTAGATCGGCCGGTAGTGCCACCAGTATAGAGGATCGCCGCCAGCGCCTCGCCGCCGCGCCGGCAGTCGTCGATCGGCAGGCCCGCCGCGATCCAGTCGTCATATTTCTGGACGCCGTCAGGGCGCTCGGCGATGCCGATCTGCACCACGTGTTCGAGCGTTGGCGCATCCCGGCGGATCGCATCGATCATCGGCGCGAAGCTGTCGTCGACGATCAGCACCCGCGTGCCACAGTCCTCGAGGCTCGCCGCGATCTCGGATGCGGTCCAGCGCGTGTTCACCGGATTGACGACGGCCCCCGCCCAGAAACTGCCGAGCAGGAAGTCGAGGTATTGGCCGCCGTTGCGCGCGAGCAGGGCGACACGGCCCCCCTCCCCCACGCCGGACGCGCGCAACGCACCGGCGAAGCGGCGCACATCATCCATAACCATACGCCAACTGCGCCGCCGGTCCCCGTCGATCGACCCGAGCGCGTCAGGCGCGCGCTGGATCAGGCGATGAAGCGACTGGGTGATGTAGCTCATCAGGGGTCGACGCGTATGGCGAGCTTGCCGAAGTGACCTTGAGCGCTGAGCGTCGCAACAGCCTCATGCGCATCTTCCAAATCGAACGCACGATCCACGACTGGACGATAGCCATGCAGCTCGATCGCCTGGCACATCGCCGCGAGGTCGCTCGTGTTGCCGACCGTGATTCCACGCATGGTGATGTTGCGGGACATGACGATGTTGAGCGGGAAATCCGGTGACCGAAGGCCGGTGAGCACGCCGATAACCGATACATGACCACCAACCTTCGTGGAGCGAACGGCCTGCGCCAGTGTCGCGCCACCGCCGACTTCGACGACGAGGTCGGCACCGAGCCCATCGGTCGTTGCGAGCACCGCCGCGGCCCATTCCGGATCGCGGCGGTAGTTGATCAGCACATCGGCACCGAGCGCCCGGGCACGCTCGAGCTTTTCATCCGATGACGACGTAATAATGACCCGAGCCCCAAGCATCTTGGCAAAGCCCAGCGCGAACAGCGACACGCCGCCCGTACCTTGCATTACGACCGTCTGGCCGGGGCGGACGCCAGCCTCCACCACGACACTGCGCCAGGCGGTAAGCCCTGCGCAGCCCAGTGTCGCCGCCTCTTCGTTCGAAAGGTTGGCGGGCGCAGGGACAAGCGAAAGGGCGGGGACCACCACCCGGCTCTGCAGCGTGCCGTCCATCCGATCGCCCAGGATCATCGCCTGCCCCGCCTTCGTTGGCGGCCCCGACTGCCAGTGCGGGAAGAAGCTCGGGATAACCCGCGCGCCCAAGGCGACTGTTACGTCTTCGCCAGCAGCCTCGATGGTAGCGACGGCGTCGGAGAACGGAACGCGCGGCACTGGAAGATTGGGTATGCCCCCGTTGATTCCGACATAATCGTGGTAATTCACACTCGTCGCATGCACGCGCAGCAGAACTTCTCCCCGCCCGGGAGTCGCTGCCGGACGCTCCTCCACTGGCCCTAGGACGCCGGTGGCGACTAGGCGTCGCGCGCGCGAGGTCGTCACGCCGCGCTGGCCAAGCTGTCACCGACCAACGCCTGATCGGCCCCGGGTTCTGCGGGTGCGCGCGGCGTGGCGCACGGCGTTGCGGAATAACGTGGGGCCGGTGCCGGTTGTACTACGCCACCCACTTCTAGAAAAGTACCGCGCTCACGATTGTGCGGGTGCGCTACAGCCTCGTCGAAGCCGAGCACGGGAGCAAAGCAGGCGTCGCGTGTCGCGAACCGCTCGCACCATTCCGCTTGGGTGCGCTGGCGGATCATCTGTGCCATCAGATCTTTCTGCCGGGGCCAGGCAGCCTGGTCCATCTGCGCGTCGAGTTCCGAGACATCCGAGCAGTCGAGTCCTGCGCGCAACTCGGCGTAAAATTGCGGCTCGATCGCACCGATCGCAACGTGTTTGCCATCTGCCGTCTCGTAGGTGTCGTAGAAAGGTGCACCTGTATCCAGCAGGTTGGTGCCGCGCTCGTCCGACCAGCGGCCGGCTGAGCGAAAGCCCCACATCATCGACATCAGCAGCGCCGCGCCGTCCACCATGGCACAGTCCACCACCTGCCCGGGCTTGCCGGCCTTTACCGCCAGCATCGCGGACACCATTCCGAACGCCATCAGCATGCCGCCGCCGCCGAAGTCGCCGACCAGGTTTATCGCCGGCGTCGGCTTCTCCCCTGCCCGACCCAGCGCCGCCAGCGTGCCGGCGAGTGCGATGTAGTTGATGTCGTGCCCGGCGGCTGGTGCCAGCGGCCCTTCCTGGCCCCAGCCCGTCACCCGACCGAAGACCAGCCGCGGGTTGTCTGCAAGCAGAACGTCGGGGCCAAGCCCGAGGCGTTCCATGACTCCCGGCCTGTATCCCTCGATCAACCCGTCTGCGTCACGCGCCAGCGCGCGCAGCCGTTCCCGATCGGCCTGTGACTTGAGGTCGAGGACGACCGATCGCCGCGACCGCAGCAATGGATCGGTCGGATCGTGCCGGGTGCCCGGACGATCCACGCGGATAACGTCCGCGCCGTGGTCGGCGATCATCATACCCGCGAACGGACCGGGGCCGATCCCGGCAAGCTCGATGACGGTAAGCCCGGCGAGCGGCCCCACGACATCAATCCTCTGGCGCGATCGTCACGCGCAAACCGTCCAGTTCCTCGCCGAAACGGATCTGGCACGACAGTCGAGAACGATCTGTGCGAAACGCGGAGCTGTCGAGCAGGTCCTCTTCGTCCGCACTCGGCGGCAGCAGTCGGTCGGCATGCTCAGCGTCGACATACACGTGGCACGTCGCGCAGGAACAGCTACCGCCGCAAAGCGCCAGAAGTTCGTCGAAACCGGCGTCGCGGATCACCTCCATCACGCTCAGCCCAACAACGGCGGGCACGCGATGCTCGCTGCCGTCGCGTGTCGTAATAACTAGATCAGACAATCCGTTTCTCCGCTTGCCAGGACCGGCAACTTTCGCCGGCAGGGCTTATAGAAGTGCTTCAAGGGCGTCGTAATAGCGGATCACGTTCTCCTCAAGTCCGCAGTAGATCGTCTCGGTCGGCACACCAGCAGCCAATCCCGCCTGACTGATTTGAGCCGCGCGGAAGTCCTCGCCGGCGAAGATCTTGAGGATGAGGTCAAAGGAACGCTCGAATACTTCTGCTGCCTTCGGCGTTGTGGCCGGTCCGGGCGTCAGCATGAAATAGTGCACGCTCGTCCGGTCAATGTCCCGCGGCATCAGGATCATCACACTGGTATAATATTGGCTGGTAACGACGACGACGTTGGGGAACGCCGTGTAGGCATGGGTGACCAGCTTGTGGACATTGGTATCGGGATCGGCATCGAGCATTGCCGGCTCATAGCCGATCCTTCCGGACACCTGCCGGATGTTTGCGCCGAAAGTGTCGACCATGCTTGGCGCGTCGACGAACAGGGCGCCGATCGATGCCGCGTGAAGTCGTTGGACATGATACCCCTCGAGGAAGGGCTCGAGCACGACCTTCCAGTTCGCCTTCAGATCGAAAACCTTGCGGCCGTAAACATGAGCGTCGGTAATGCCGAGGGCAGCGAAGTCGTCCGCGACCTGCTCCGACAACTGGCTCGTGTTGAGCGCTTCCCCGTCCATCTGGGCGTACACGACGCCGCCCCACACCCGCGACGGCAGCTCCTTCAAGTTGCGACTGGTCTTGTCGAGCCCCTCGAACATGTCGGCCCGGGCGACCCCGATCAACTTGCCGTCGATGCCATACGTCCAGGCGTGGTACGGACAGGTGACGCGTCCCTGCTGGTGGACCTCGCAATCCTCGACCAGCTTGGCACCCTTGTGCTGGCAGGCGTTGATGAAAACCTTGATCTCGTCCTGCCGCGTGCGCGACACCAGCAGCGGCTTTCCATACGCCTCGATCGCCACGACCGATCCCGGCTCGGGCAGGAGCGCCGACAGCGTCACCGGAACGGCATGCCGGGTGAAGATGGCCGCCTGTTCGGCGTCGAACCGCTCGCGACCGGTAAAGATCGCGTTCGGACGGGTCGCAGCGAGCGAAATGCTGACCGCATCCTTCTCCGCTGGGATGCGGCGGATCGCGGCCTGTTGACTGTCGGTCAGGTCGGCAAGGCGCGTGATCCTGCGCTCAACCGGCTTCTTGATTTCAGCGACATAGTTCATGACCGCGCGCCTCTCCCTATTAGGCTATGAGTCTAGCTGTGACGCAACCTAATGGCAATAGGTTTAGACCATCTCCTTGAGCGGCGTACCGGAATCCGCCAGCCGTACGGGATCGATCATCGCAGCCGCCTCGACCAGCTTGCGGCCCTGCACATAGTCCTTGACCGCATTGACGCAGTCGAGCGCCACCACCCGGCCGTTCTTCAGATAGATGACGGAGAAGCTCCGGTTCGCCGGTGTGCCGCGGACGATTGCCGTATCGTGGCCGCCGGACAGGCCAACCGTCTGCAGCTTGAGATCATACTGGTTCGACCAGAACCATGGCACCGCTTTGTACTCGGCCGGCTGGCCGACAATCGTTCTGGCGACCGCGACCGCCTGATCGTTGGCATTTTGTACCGATTCGAGCCGTATGGCCGCGCCATCCGCGAACGCATTTGCGTGTAGCGCGCAATCGCCCACCGCGAACACATCGGAAAGGCTGGTCCGACCCTGTGCGTCGACCAGCACGCCATTGCTCCCGGCTGCGCCCGCCTCCGTCAGCGCCGCGACGGACGGTATGATGCCGATGCCGACGATCACCATCTGCGCCGCGACCACTTCGCCATCCACGAGGTGGACGCCTGTCACCTGCCCATCGCTGCCGATTATATGGCCGACGGCCACCCCCAGGCGCACGTCGACGCCGTGGGCCCGGTGCTCATCCTCGTAGAAGCGCGACAGCGCCTCGCCCGCCACGCGCGCGAGCACACGGTCGAGCGCCTCGAGCAGCACCACCCGCTTGCCAAGCTTGGCGAGCACTGCCGCTGCTTCGAGGCCAATGTACCCGCCCCCGATCACCACCGCCTGATCGACACGCGAGAGCTCGGCCATCATGCGGTCGACGTCGGCGCGACTGCGCACGGTGTGGATGCCCGTCAGATCACTGCCCTCGCAGCTCAGCCGCCGCGGCGTTCCACCCGTTGCCCACACGAGATGCCGATATCCGATCGCGGCGCCGGTATCGGTCACCACCCGATGTGCGTCGGGTTCGACGGCGACCACGCGCTCACCCAGTCGCATCGTGATGTCGCGCTCCTCCCAGAACCGCTGCGGGCGGATCAGCAAGCGCTCGAAACCTTTGTCGCCGGCGAGGTACTCCTTTGACAGCGCTGGCCGCTCATAGGGCAGGTCCGGCTCGTCGCCGACCAGCATCACCGATCCGCCAAATCCAGCCTGGCGCAACGCCACCGCTACCTGGGCGCCGCCGTGCCCTGCGCCGACGATCACGACATCCTGTTCAATCATCGCTGTCCTCAACGGCTGGTCTGGGCGTCGTCGACGGTAATGCAGGTCCCCGTGACGAAGTGCGATCGCGGATCGACCAGATACAGCAGCGTGCTGTCGAGGTCCGCCGGTTGCCCGAACCGCCCGCGCGGGAAGCGTTCGCGGACCTTGTCGCCAACGCGGTCGATGAAACCCGCGGTCATCTCGCTCATGAACATGCCCGGCGCGATCGCATTGACGTTGATTCCGTAGCGCGCCCACTCGATCGCCAGCGTCTCCGTCATCCGGAGGATGCCCGCCTTCACCGCGCAATACAGCGCGGCGGCGCTCGTCGGGGCGTAATGAAATGCGCCCACCGAGGAAAGGTTGACGATCCGACCCGGCGCGCCGGCCGCGATCAGCCGCCGCGCCGCTTCAACACCGAGAAGGAATGGGGCGCGGAAATCGAGCGCGATCACCCGGTCGATCGTCTCCAGCGACAGCCTGGTCGCGTAGTCGGCATCGGCGATCGCGGCGTTGTTGACCAAGATGTCGACCGTCCCGGCCCAGCGCTCGGCCGCGTCGAACAGCGGCTCCACCGCGGACGCGTCCGTCAGGTCGATCGGACAGGCGAGCGCTCGCCCGCCCGCCGTCTCGATCTCGGCCGCCAGCGCCACGAGCTCGTCCTCGCGCCGTGCTACCAGCACGACGGCCGCGCCCGCCGCGGCCAGCGTGACGGCGAACCGGCGGCCCAGCCCCGCGCTGGCGCCGGTCACGATCGCGACCCGCCCGGTCAGCATGCCGCTCATGCCGGCCTCGACACGGGCATGTGCCGTTGCAGGAACGCGATCACCCCGGCGTTGAACGCGTCGTTGCGGTCGCCCGCCACCATGTGCCCGGCGCCGGCCACGTCGACGACCTCCAGTTCGGGCAGCAGCCGGCGGAAGGCCGCGACGCCGTTATCGCTCACCACGTCGCTGCCCAGACCGCGGACGAGCAACACCGGCAGGTCGGGATGTTTCGCCATCACGGCGGCCGAACGCTGGACGACCGCGTGGTGGCGCGCCGGCTCCTCGGCCGTGATTCGCGGATCCCAATGCCAGTAGAGCCTGCCGTTCTCGCGCCGTCGCAGGTTGCGCATCAAACCCGTGGGATCGCGCGGCCGCGGCCGCGCCGGATTATAAGCCGCTACCGCATCCGTCGCCTCGTCCAGCGTAGCGAAGCCGTCGGGATTGGCGCGCATGAACTCGACGATGCGGCTGATGCCCTCGGGCTCCGGTTCGGGCACGATGTCGACCAGCACGACCGCCACCGGCGACACTCCTTCCGCCACCGCATGGATCGCCGTCGCGCCGCCAAGCGATGCGCCCACGAGCGCGAAGGGAGCGTCGAGCCCCGCCACCACCGCCCGCAGATCCGCGACGCGGTCGCCCAGAAGATAGGCTCCTTCGGGCGACCAACCACTATCCCCATGGCCACGCGCATCAAAGTTGATGACACGGTAACTGCCCTTGACGAGCGCCCGCATCGCCCCTGCCCAGCTATGCCGCGTCTGCCCCCCACCGTGGAGCAGCACGACGGCGGGCGCATCCGCCGGGCCTGCCTCGTCGGCCACGATCTCCACACCGTCGGGCGCGCGAAAGCGCCGCAAGGTGGCTGTCTGGCCGCTCATGCCGCGATCCGTTCGATCTGCACCGGAAAGCCATCGAGGAAACTCATACCCGAAATCTGCTCCACCGCGTCCACGCTCGCCGGCGTGATGGCGTTCAGGCTGGCGCCGCCCGCCGCCTCCGCCCGGCTCCAACCGCCACGATTACCCCATCCATGCGGATAAGTGACGCAACCGGGCGTCATTTCTTCCGTGACCCGCACGAGCACGTCGATCGCTCCCCACCGCGTCGAGACGCGCGCGCGATCGCCGGTCGCAACGCCGCGCCCCATCGCGTCGCCGGGGTGGATCAGCAGTTCGGGCACATCGCTCCGCACCAGCCGATCGACATTGTGCATCCAGCTATTGATCGACCGCAGCTTGCGCGAGGAGATCATCTTGAGCTCGCCCGGCCGGGGCGGGGCGGCCGTCCCGAGTCGCACGATCTCCGCGCCGATCATGTCGTGCCACAGGTGGATACGCCCGTCGGGATGCCTCAGCTTGTCCTCCAACCTGAACCCCCAGCGGCCGGCGGGAACCTCGATCCCATGCGGGTGGCGACGCAGCAGATCAAGCGACAGGCCCATGCCGGCATCGCCCTCCGGCCCCGCGCGCAGAGTCGCATCCGCCGCCTCCATCGGGCGCATCGCGAAGGCGCTGTCGTCGCCCAGCCGCCGCGCGATCCCCCGCCAGATATCGAACTCGTTGACCGCCTCGCCTCGCGGCAAGACCGACGCATCGACATATTGGGCATAGGGCCGGACCATGTGGCCGAGGAACAGCAGCGGCACGTCCTCGCGCTCGATGAAGGTCGTGCAGGGGAGGATATAGTCGGCATGGCGCGCGGTGTCGGACCTGTAAATGTCGATGGCGACCATCAGGTCGAGCGCGGCGAACGCGTCCGGCAACCGCGCGTTCCCGGGCATAGACTGGACGGGGTTCGCACCCTGGACGATCAGCGCCCGGATGCGATCGGGCCCGGGCGCGACGATGTCGTCATGGAGCGTCACGCTAGGCAAGGACCCGAGCACCGCGGGCATCCCGCCGATCCTCGAAGCACCCGGCGCGTAGCCCGCCATGCCGGCCGCTGCCAGCATGGCGCCCGAATCGGCGCCGCCATGCCCGAATCCAGAGCAACCCGGCTGGTGGAACTTGCCCGCCACGATCGTGAGCGCGATCAGCAGGAAATTGGCGAGCGTCGGGAAACTGCCGCGGCAGATGCCGGTTCGGCCCATGACCGCGGTCCGCGGCGTCGTCGCGTAATCGAGTGCGAGCCGGCGGATGGCGCCGGGCGCGATGCCGGTGTGCTCCGCCGCAACCTCCGGCGTGATTGCCCTCAGCCCGGCGACCAGCGCGTCTGCTCCGACGGTCCATCGGTCGAGGAACGTCGTATTCGCAAGCCCGGCCTGCGCGATCACGTTTATCATCGCCGCGAGCAGAAAGACGTCGCTGTCGGGCCTGATCGGCTGATGTTCATACCGGGCTGCCGTCTGCGTGCGCCGGGGGTCGAGCACCACGACACGCCCGCGCGCGGCGATCGCGTCCAGGTCCTCGCGCATGCGGGGCGCGATGATGAGCGAGCCGTGGCTCACCAGCGGGTTGGAGCCGAAGATCAGCAGCAGATCGGCGTCGACCAGGTCGGGAAAAACGTACGATCCGCCGTCAAACAACAGCGTATGCGCAAGGACGACCGAACCGATGTCCTCGCTGGTCGGCGAATAGGTCTTGGTGATCCCCGTCGCATGCTTGAACAGCACGGGTCCCATCACGCCGCCCATGCCGAACGAACCGGGGTTGCCGAAGACGATCGCCGCCGCGTTCGGCCCATGCTCGCTCAGAACGGTCTTCAGCCGCGCGGCGATGTCGTCCAGCGCCTCGTCCCAGCCGACACGCATGAATTCGCCAGGTCCGCCGACCCGCTTGAGCGGATGGGTCACGCGCTCGGGATCGTTGGTCACGTCGGCGATCGCCGGCCCCTTCACGCAGCAATGCCCGCGCGAATGGGGATTGTCCCGATCGGGCGCGACCTTGACGGCCCGGCCGTCCTTCACCGTCACGATCAGTCCGCAGATGGCTTCGCAAATGCGACAATACGAGACGTGGTCGCCATCGTGCCCCGGCTCGGGCGGAAGCGCGCGGCTCTGTGCGGCCTTTGACAGCACCCTCGTCTCCTTCTCTCCTGCAAACAGAGTACCTAATATCGTTAGGTTTAGCGAGCGTTTCTTACGCTTCTGACCAATCGCCGTTATGGCCCGCGTCTGTTGACTGCTCCTGGATCGGCGGAGCTGCAGGGGGCAGGAGATGGCGACGCGCAAAGCGCTCGTGGTAAGTGACGAAAGCGAGAAGCCTCGACGATCGCGCGCGGGACGACCGGCACAGCTGCTCATCACGCGCCAGGTCGCCGCGGAGGCCGCGCTTCGGCTGATCGACGAGGATGGCCTGGACGCCCTGAGCCTGCAAGGTGTGGCCCGCGTGAGCAGGAGCATTAGTGGGACGATTGGGAGACTCGCACGATCGAGCTCAGCCTGGCGACGCGCCGGGTCACGCTGCGTCATCCCAGTGCAACCCCCCTCGCCTTGCGCTTCTTTCCGCGCAGGCTGATGCTTCCGGCATACGAGCGCATGCTCATCGATCGCCCGTACCCGCCCGAGACGCAGGCGGTAATCCTGGAGGTGGTTTAGAAGTTCACCTATGGCGCGGCCCTGTTCGCCGCAGCGGCCGAGGCGCACCACACGCCAGCGATGCCGGAGGTGGACCAGGATCGGTTCCCCAGAGGTGGCTCGGCAAATCTGAACAGGCTGCTAAGTGGAGTTTCTGCCTGAAGGCGGCCAGCATGGCTGCCGAACAGGAGATGAGATGGGCACCCCCATCAACGCTTCGTCTGATGTCGTAGCGGCGTGACGAGGGCATGG